>JAZGCX010000289.1:0-6969 GCA_036477175.1 Phycisphaeraceae bacterium | reverse complement strand
GTGAGCTTATGCCGCCGCCAGGTGCGGCATGATGGCGGGCACCTCGATGGGCTTCTCCAGAATCGCCATCACCGACGTGCCGAATGGGATGCGCATCCACGAGGTCAGTTCGTGCTCGGCCAGGCACAGGTTGGTCATCCACTGGTTGACGCGCGGGCTGGGCAACCTGTGTTGGGCCACCTTTTTGCGCCTCATCTTGTTCACACAGCGGATCGCCAGCTTCGGCAGAAACAGGCTGGGGAACAGGTACCGCATCTGTACGATTCGGCCATGCGGTTCGAGCAGGTTGCGCAGCGATCCGATGGTGTACCGGCGGTAGTGCAGGTTCATCTCGTCATGTTCATCCCACAGCGCCATGAACGCCGGCACCGTGATCAGCAGACGACCACCGTCACGCAGCATCCGCGCCATGTTTTGGATGGCCGCGGCGTCGTCGGTGATGTGTTCGATCACATCAAATGCGGTGATCAGGTCGAACCGCTTCGATTGGTAAACGGGCGAGCCCAGCGGCTGGGTGTAGATGCGGTTACGGTACGGGTTGTCCTTGTGGACCAGGGAGGTATCAATCTCCAGTCCACTGACATTGCCGTACACCGCCAGCTTGGGCAGCAGCAGGCCGTCCCCACAACCGACATCCAGAATCGCCGCGTTGTCGGGGAGGTCTAGCCGGCCAACCGTGTCAAGGACGATTGTTTCTCTGGATCTCCACCACCAGTGCTGATGGTAAAGATCGGCGTAAACCTGTCCGTATTCACGTCGCATGGTGCTTCCTCGCTAAGTTTGGAGTTGGTCAGAACCCGGCGGACCAGCGCGGTCGGGCGGTGTCGTGTCTCGTCGAAAGTGCGGAACACGTACTCACCGACAATCCCCATGAACATTAACTGCACGCCGCCAATGAACCAGATTGAGATCACCAGCGTGGCCCAGCCGGTGGGGAACCGTTCCGGCGCGAGCAGGTACCACCCCAGGTAACCCACCGCGGTGAGAATCGCCAGGCAGGAGACGACGAAGCCCGCAAACTGCATCAACTTCACCGGCACGTTCGAGAAGCAAAACATGCCGTCGTACGCCAGCCCCAGCAGCCTGGCCCAGGTATATTTGGTCCGGCCGGCGTGTCGGGCGTGACGCTCATACACGACACCCACCTGGTTATATCCCACCCACGCGCGCAGGCCGCGCACGAACCGGCAGCGCTCGGGCAGGCGGAGCATGTCGTCGAGCACACACCGGCGCATCGCGCAAAAATCACCGGCGTCAAGCGGGATGTCCACCGACGACAGACGCCGAAGCGTCCGATAGAACGCGTAATATCCAACGCGCTTAAACAGATTCTCCTTGCGTTTTCGACGGACGCCGTAGGCAACGTCGGCCCCGCGGTCGAGCGCTTCGACGAGCCGGTGCAGCGCCTCAGGCGGGTCTTGCAGATCGCCGTCAAGCACCGCGATGACCGAGCCGGTTGCCTCCGCCATGCCGATCGAAACCGCCGCCTGGTGGCCGAAGTTGCGCGTCAGATACACACCCTTGAAGATCGGGTTCTGCGCCACCAGTTCGCTGATCATCGGCTCGGTGGCATCGGTGCTCCCATCACTGACCAGGATGGCTTCGTACCCGTCGAAGTCCATCGCCGAGAACGTGCGCAGCAATCGCTGGGCCAGATGGGCGAGGTTGTGCTGCTCGTTGTACAGCGGCACTACGACGGACAAGAGCGTTCGATCAACGGTCATGTGACCTCCCGGCGCCGATGCGCAAGGGGCTCGTTCCCCTCCTGAACGTCATAATCGTCATAAGGTGAACCCGGCTTAAGCCACCATCGCCCCCGGACTTGGCCCCAACCAAAGGGGACGCGGCGGCCCAGCGATGCGTCGGCGGGAACCAGACATTGGTTTCAATCGTTATCGGGCCTGCGCTGCCGGCACAGACAGCACCAGCGAACTGACCATCACCATCGTTACAACCCGAACTCCGCTTGAGGCACGAGCATCCGTGGGATCGTGTGAAAATGTGCCGGTTGTAATGATTATTCGGTCAGCCCACCCCCCCCTCGTGCCGATAAGAGCGCTGGGCAAGTGCCGATCCATCGCGGCGGGATGCGATCGGCGGCCAGGGGTTCAACCGTGACACGACCGTGCGTCAGCATCATCATGCCGAGCCTCAACGCCGGTCCGTTCCTGGAGCGGGCGATCTGCAGCGCCCTCGATCAAAGCTATGACAACATCGAGGTGTTCGTGATCGATGGCGGATCGGTCGACGGCAGCCAGGACACCATCCGCCTTTACGAAAACGAGCTGACGTGGTGGACCAGCGAGCCCACCCACGGCCGGGCCGGTGCGATCAACGCCGGGCTGGCGCGAGTAATCGAACATCGGCGGGCCCAGTCGAGCCATGACATCATTGCGATCGTCAACGGCGATGACCTGCTGTTGCCGGGCGCGGTGCACGACGTGGTCAACCGTATGAGCAAGGATGACGCGCCCGGGTGGGTCGTGGGCCGGTGCATGCAGATCGACGAATCGGACCGGATGCTCGGCACGCTTGAGGCCACCGCCCCCGCTTCGCTTGCCGGTTTTCTGATGCACAATAGCGGACACCTGCCCGCGGCGTCAATGTTCTTTCGTCACAGTGTGATTAAGGAATACGGGCTGTTTGATGCCGATCTGTCGTTGGGATTTGAATATGAGTACGCCTGTCGCCTGCTCGCGGCGGGTCTATCACCAACGATCATGCCGCAGACACTGGCTGCGCGGCGTGAACATCCGCGCAGACGCACCGCGATCGAGACGCTGCGGCGTGGGGGGGAGTACATCGAAGCGGCGCAGCGGTATGCCGACTGTTTACCGGTGCCGCAGCGGGTCACCCTATGGCGCAACTGCGACCGGCGGCGGCAGATCTACGCCCTGGCGCAGGCCGAGACGGTCGGCGGCGCTCGAAGGCTGTTGTGGCAGCAACTGCTGCGGCACCCGTGGTGGCTGACCAACGACACGTTCCGCAACCGGTTGCTCCACGGCGTCGCGCACCCGGCGCCGCCCGTGGCGGCTCGACCCGCTGCGTGACAATTCGGCCGGACCCCCTCGCGGATAGCCATGCCCTCGGCGAATCGATTTCTGTGTGTCTCCCCGTGATGCTAAGCGTGGTCGACCCGCCGCCAACCTGACGACGGCTTGCTCACAGCATAGACGGCACCCGACACACACGACTGGTGACGTATTCGAAGTTACCCTGACTGCTGCTGGACCGGCCTGTCGGCGACGATATTGCCAATCTCGTATGAGACCACGTCACCGACCTCGGTCACCGGTACCTTCACCTCAAACTGGTGGATCTCGCCCGGCTGGAGCACAGGAGTCTGGTACCGCCACGAGCCGATGATGGGCGGCTTGGCGGCGGCGACTCTCGTTTTTCCGCCGATGCGGATCTCAAACGTGTAGCGATAAGGCAATTGCGACTCGTTGGCGAGGGTGCCGCGGATCAGCACGTTGTCATGATCGATATTGGGATGCTCACGGACACGGACGCGGCGATGGCCAAAGACGTCCGTGGACGTTTGAACAATCGTGACGCTGCCGCCGCCGAGATCGATCAGACCGAGGGCGTACTGGAGCGACGCATTCGGCCGCTGTTCCGGGGGCAGCTCGTCGGTGACGCCGTTGTTTTCGTCGGGATCGACCGGTTGGGTGGTCGGAACCTTCGCCGCATCGTCGAGACCAGTGGCGGCCAGCGCCTGCACCGCGATCCGCAGCCCCTCGTTCTCAGTCCGCAACCGTTGAATCTCCTCTATCAGGAGCAGGATCTGGTCGTGCAGGCGGCGGATTTCGGCCTCCCGCAAGGCCAGCTTCCCCTTTAGCTGGGCAACCGTCGGCTCGGGGTCGGCGGCTTCGGCCTCGAGGAGGCGGCGAGCCGCCTCCTCGGGCGTCATCCCGGGCGGAGCCAATTCCATTTCATCGGCTGATTCATCGGCTGATGCCTGGACCGCCTCATCAGACTGGCCCCAAAGCCCCGCTGGGACCGACAAACACAGCATCAACACAAGCGCAGTCAGCACAGTTCGGCATCGCATGGACGCACCCCCTTCTTGCGTTGGCGGATTGCACGTCGAATCATAGCCGAAACCATTTCTTCACTGCATCTTGTCGCATTATAGCGCCGAGTCATCCCTTGAACGCGCCGGCCAAGCCCCGCCGCTACCATCATCAGTCGCTGGAACGCTGCGCATCGCGGATTCCGGCGGCCACAGCCCGCCGGCTATCCTAAAGATCACGCGTCACAACGGTGCACGATCCGCATGTACCGGCTCTAACGAAATGAACCCCGCGTGGGCCGAAGTGGGCCGATCACGTCGATCATCGCACGGTCAAAACGATCGGGGTCATTCGGCCTCGGGCTCGAACGAGCCGTCGAGGAAGCCGGAAAGTTTCCGCGAGCGAACGGGGTGTTGGAGCTTGCGGATGGCCTTGGCTTCGACCTGACGCACACGCTCACGGGTGACCTTGAAGATTCGACCGACCTCTTCGAGTGTGTAGGTGTATCCGTCGCCGATGCCGTAGCGCAGCTTGATGATCTCACGTTCGCGGTAGGTAAGGGTTTTGAGGACCTGCTCGATGCGGTCGCGGAGCATGTCGTGCGTCGCGGTGTCGGAGGGGCTGCCGGCGGTTTCATCTTCGATAAAGTCACCGAAGTAGGAGTCTTCCGACTCACCGACCGGCCGGTCCAGGCTGATCGGGTGCCGACTGATCTTCATGACGCGGCGGGCCTCGGCGACGGGCATCTGGGCGGACTCGGCGATCTCCTCGATCGTGGGCTCGCGGCCGAACTGCTGCAGCAGGACCTTGGCGATGTTGCGCAGCCTGCTCATCGTCTCGATCATGTGCACGGGGATGCGGATCGTGCGGGCGTGATCGGCGATGGCGCGGGTGATGGCCTGGCGGATCCACCAGGTCGCATAGGTGGAGAACTTGTAGCCGCGCTTGTATTCGTACTTGTCCACGGCGCGCATCAGGCCGGTGTTGCCTTCCTGGATAATGTCGAGGAAGCTCAGGCCCCGGTTTCGGTACTTCTTGGCGATGGAGACGACGAGCCGGAGGTTGCCGCCGGAAAGGTCGCGCTTAGCGCGTTCGTACTCATCGAAGACGGTGGTAATTCCCTTGACACGGGCTTGTAGCTCACCGGGCTCTTCGAGCACCAGCGACCGCAGACCGGACAGCTCTTCGCGCATGACCATGACGTCTTCGGGGTCGAAGCGGTCGGGGTGCTCGTCGGCCTCGGCCCTCTGCCGATGAAGTTCGAGCATCTTGTCACAGATCGACCGCATCTTCTTGAGCAGGGGCTGGACCTTACTGGTGCGCAGGGACAACTCCTCGATGAGGGTGGCCATCTTGCGGCGGCGGGCCTTGATCCGCTGATGGACCTGATTGATAAAGGCCCTGCTCTTGCGGCCGGGCTCCTCCAGGGCCTGCCAGTCCTGGCGGTTCAGCTCCAACAGCTGATGAACCGTTTTGAGGTTGAACGGGATGCGGGCGGCGATCTTGCTCTTGGCGTCCTCCTCGGCGGTGGAGATCTTCATCGTGCGGTCGAACGGCAGATCACCGTTGTTGACCATTTCCAGGATCTCAACCGCCGCACCGATGCCGTAGTCGTTCTCAAGCACCTTTCGACGGAAGATCATGCGGGTGGTTTCGATCTTCTTGGCCAGGCGGATCTCCTCGGCCCGGGTCAGCAGGCTGATCTCGCCCATCTGGGTCAGGTACATGCGGACCGGGTCGTCGATGCGTTTGTGGCCGGCTTCCTGGAGGGCATGGGCCAGATCGGCTTTAAAGGTCTGCTCGTCCGGCGGCGGCACCTTTTGACCATCGGCAGGCGCGGCGCGTTTGGCTTGCCCGTCACGCCCGGTCGGCACCGGCGGGGTTCGAACGACCACGGGCAATGCCTGACCATCAACCAGACGAATCATCATGTCGTCCAACTGCAACAGCAGCTCGTCAATCTTGTCCGGCTCGACCATCTCGTCCGGCAGAAGCGTGTTCAATTCATCGTAGGTGATGTAACCGCGCTGCCGGCCACACTCGACCAGCTCAGCCATCGAAGGGTGCATTTGACTTGTCACTGTGCGTCTCTCCGTCGTTGTCGCGCCGGCGGGTCTTCCCAAACCCGTCGGCGCACTGAATATTATTCCGGCCACCACCTGTCACCGCGTCACTGGGGCGTGTTCAGGTCCTGGGCTGTGGGCGCGCCACACACACGCCCGAATCCCTCCTGCCTAAAAAACGGTCGGCTTACTGACCACCGCTCACCCGGGCGATGCGGTCGGGCGACGAATGGGCCTTGAGGTACTCACCAAACTGTCGCTGAAGCTGCTCGGCCTGGGCGTGGTCGGCTCCGTCGCTCGAAACGGCGTGCATCACTTGTTCGGCCAGCGCCGCCTTCGTCTTCTGGTGCTGTTGGTCCCGGTGGTATCGAAGGATCAGCTCGGCCGCGGCCGCGAGCTTCGCCTTGACCCGCTCTTCGTTGCTCTGGCTGTGTTGCTCGACTTCGGCCTCGGCGAGCGTGGCCAGCTCAGCCAACGCCGTCTCGCCATGTTCAGCCAGATCGCTCAGCAACCCGCTGAGGGTCAGTTCGGTCCCCTCGCTTAGCCGCGTGTAAACCGACTGGTACAGCCGCCGGCCCGCGTCGGTCACCATCTGGGCGGGCACAACCGCTTCGGCCACGGTCCGGCCATCGGATAGCGTGTGATGAAACAGTCGGGGCTGGTGCAACAACGATCCGATCAACTCCCGCTCAGCGTGCTGAAAGCGGGATATTCTATGCGGCGCATCGGTGCCGACAACGTCCGATTTGCGGTTATCTGCCCCTTGGGGCGGTGGTTCGGCACTGGATGGGGTCGGCCCGCCCGGCGGCGTGCGTCCGGCCGCGGGAGCCAGTCTCTTGAGCAGCCCGGCCAAGTCCGCCTCAGGCAAGTGCAGCAGCTCGGCCAGCCGC
>JAZGCX010000288.1:0-7418 GCA_036477175.1 Phycisphaeraceae bacterium | reverse complement strand
CCACGTGTTGCATCTGGGCGGCCAGTTCCTGGTACGCGGTGACCAGGTCGTTGCAGAGGATGTCCACCTGCTGGGTTACCTCCTGGCGCGCGATGTTCAGTTTCTTGCAGATGCGGCGGAGTCGCCGGATGCGCATCTGTTGCTTTTGTCCAACCTTGTGCCGGTCGATCGCAACGCGGACGCGCTCGTTCAGCTCATCCAGGTCCAGCGGCTTGGCGATGAAGTCGGCCGCGCCGGCGCGGATCGCTTCGATCGCGTGCTGGAGGTTGGGCTGATCGCTGATCACGATCGTCTGCGTGGTCGATCGTGTTTGATCCAGCTCGTGGGCCAGGTCCATCCCGCTGCCGTCGGGCAGGTTCGGCTCGATCAGCGCCAGGTCCACCTCGGATTCCCGCAGCCGGGTGCGGGCTTCGGCGAGGCTGGCGGCCTCAAGCAGCACCATGTGCTCGCCGCTGATCGCGTCGGCCAGCAGCTTGCGGACCTTTGGATCGGTGTCCACCAGCAGCACATGGAACCGCTGCGCTGCGTGTGCAACCAATTGCGGCTTGACGGAGGGGATTCGGCGTCGGGCTTTGCGGGGCACAGCTTTCTCCTGCTCCTGCGTTCCTCGCGCCAACCACATCGGCACCCACAGTTCGGCCGGCGCGCTGCTTCGCCGCTCGCGGTCGATCAGCGCTGGCCGAAAGGGCCCGGCGTCCTCTATGTCTGTGGTATCTATCGGCCGATCGTCAGGCCGTCTCGAGCGGGATCAGCAAAGTCGCCACGGTGCCTGAATCCGGCGTGCTGCGAAGCTCCAGCGTCCCCCTGTTGACCTCCACCAACCGCTGCGCCCGCGTCAGCCCCATACCCGACCGCCGCCCGGCCGCCTTGGCGCTGAAAAACGGGTCCGTCGCGTGCATCAGTGTGTAGGCGTCCATGCCATGGCCGTCGTCACTGACCTGGATCACCAGACGCCGGTCCATCGACTCGATCCGCGCTGAGACGTGGACCGACGTTTTCGGCGAGGCCTGCACCGCGTTGTGCAACAACTCGGTCACCGCGGCGCTGATCTGGTCCGGGTCGAGCATGACCTGCGGCAACCGATGGTGAATCTGAAGCGAGACCTTCTTGTCGGTCTCGTGGATGCCCGGTTCGCTGCGCAACCGGCGGACCGTCTCGTCCAGCAGCCGGCCGATGTCCGTCTGCCGACTGATCGGGTTGGGCGGGTCGGCGAACATCCGCAATAACGTGATCAGGTCGCTCAAACGATGCGCCTGTTCGACGATCGTTTGCGCCGCTTGTTGCTGTTGCGACTCAGGCGGCAGGTGTTTGACCAACAGTTGGCTTCGGCCGGAGATCACCGCCAGCGGGTTGTTCATCTCGTGGGCGGCGCCGGCGGCCATCTCGCCGAGCCGCGCCATCGACTCGGTGTGCAGCAGCCGCTGCTGCGCCTCGGCCAGGGCGCGGTTGACCTCGGCCAGCTCTTCACCGACCCGCCTGGCCCCGTCGTGTCGGCTCGCCGCCGCGATCGCCGCTGCCCACGTCCGACACAACGCCGACAACGGCGCCGACGCCGGCAGCGCCGCGCGGTCGTGCAGCAGCACCGCCTGTGCGGTTGGCGAACCGTGATCTGATCCGACCAAGCTCTGCGACGTGTTCCACCCGCTGCTCAACGGCATCAGCCGCACCGTTCGCGGGTCCGGTGCGTCCTGCAGGAACTCGGTGATCCATGGCAGCAGCCCTATCAGGCTCATCGACGCCGGCTGGTCCAGCGCCAACTCCGACAGGTGGGGCATGTGCGGCGGCGGCTCGATGTATTGCGACCGTGTTGGGTGGCCTTGTCCGTTGTAGTGACACATCAGCCAGGCGTGTGGTTCCGGGCCGCGGCTGCGGCCCTGAAACAGCATCGCGTAAAAACCTTCGCCCAGCGCCGTGCGGGCGCTCATCGCGACGGCGTCGAGCACGTCCTGCACACCGTGCGTGGGTGTGATCTGTGCGTGGAAGGCGCTGACCGCATCAAGCACGCGGGCCTGCACCTGGGCGAGCCGGCTGCGACGCGCCAGCGCCTCGTTGAGCCGACCCAATGTCTGGTTGGCCTGCTGGATGGACTGAAGGAACAGCTCGGCCGACGGCTCGTCGTCGAGCCCCAGCGCCTCGCATCGGCGCCCAAGCTCTTCCAACAGGTTCTTCGTACACTGCTGAACCACCTGGGGCTTGAAACCCAGCGACTCGGCCAGCCGCGCGGTGGTTTGTTGGAACGTGAAGTTGCCGCTGTAGCCGATGTGCTGGCGGCGGGCGATCCGGTCGGCCAGGCTCACCAGGCCGACCATCCGTCTGTGTTCAAATCGCGGCAGGCTCTCGTAGCCCGACCCGTGAAGCCAGATGCAGTCATGCAGGCGATGGGGCAGCTTCCACTGTTCGGCCAGTCGTTTGCCGGCGGTGTGGTGATCGATGCCGAGGATCCGTCGCTCGAACTCGGCGATGTTGCCCTGGTTCAGGTCGGTCAGCTCGATCACCCGTGCAAAGCTCTTGGGCAGGACGTAGTGCAGCGCGAGCTTGCCGATGTCGTGCAGCAGGCCGCACACGAACGCTTCGGAGGGGTTCAGGTCGCGGTCGCCGGGATGGGCGGCGGCGATCTGCTCAGCGACGATGGCGACGGCGAGGCTGTGCCGCCAGAAGCTGACGCGGTCGAAACGAACGTTGCACGTCCAGTCGAAGTCTGACTGGGAATCGATGTCGCGTTGACCGTTGCCGTTGCCGTTGTCGTTGTCAGTTTGCTGGCCGACTTGCTCGAACAGCTCAAACACCTTGATCGAGAGGACGGCGTTGCGGATGGCGTCGAACCCCAGCAGGACGACGGCCCGATCGATGGTGAGCACGTCCTGCCGCACGCCGAGGTCGGCCCGTTTACACAGCCGCAGCACCTTTGCCGTCAATGCCGGATCGGAGCTGACCAGCTTGACCACCTCGCGCGCGTCGGACTCATCGCTGGTGGTGATCGACAGCAGGCGAGCCGCAATGGCCGGCAGCGTCGGCAGCGAATCCACCTCACGCAGGATCAGCTCGATGCGGCGGGATTTGGGCGGTGCCGGGACAAGCATCAGGTGTGCGTCCTGACTTCGGCGAGTTCAGTCGAGCCGAGGCTTGAGTTGGGAATCTGCCGCTTAAGCCTCAAGCCTTCGACCGCCGTTCTCACATCTTCAGAAGGGCCGTGACACACTGCATCAGCCGATCGATGGCAAACGGCTTTTTCACGAACTCGTCGGCCCCGTTGCCGATCAGATCGTCGATCTCACGCTGGTTCACCACGCCCGAGACGATGATAATCTTCATCGACGACAGGTCCGGGTTCTGACGCACGGTCTTGCACACCACGTTGCCGTTGATGTCAGGCAGCATGTAGTCGAGGATCATCAGGTCCGGCTTGAACTGTTCGGTCAGAACACCCGCGTCGTACCCGGTCGCGGCGGTCTTGACCTCGAACCGGTTGTCGTGGCTGAGCACGTCGAGGAACAGCTCGATGATCTGCGGATCATCGTCAACAATCAGGAGCTTGCGCTTGGTTCCTTCGAGTCGGTCCAGGGGGATGTCGTTTTCTCGCATGAACCGGATCAACTCTTCACGCGGGATGCGGCGGAAGCGACTGCCCGGCACGCGAAAACCTTTGAGCCGACCGCTGTCGAAGCAGCGGATGATCGTCTGCTGCGACACCTTGCAGATGTCAGCGGCTTCGCCGGTGGTAAAGACCTGCTTGCGGCCTAGCTGCGTTGTTTCGCTGTTGTTACTCATACCCTGTGACTCATGCGTCGCTTGGCGCTGATTCGGGCTCGCCATCCCATCGTTCAGCAGAACTTGCC
The DNA here is from genome assembly GCA_036477175.1 of Phycisphaeraceae bacterium. Lineage (GTDB taxonomy): Bacteria > Planctomycetota > Phycisphaerae > Phycisphaerales > Phycisphaeraceae > JAZGCX01. Next base: position 3,582 of record JAZGCX010000288.1, on the reverse strand, counting down.
CAGCTTGTCCACCTTTACATCGGCGCGGAAATGAACCGACTTAATGAGCCGGCGGCGCCCGGCCGCCACGCCCACCGCCGTCACAGACTGCACATGCCCGACAACCCACCCGACCGTTACGACCCGCAACTGCGTCGCACGTTTCACGCCGCCACTTGTATCTTTAGGCGCCTACCGACCAAAGCCCAGGGACGACCACCCTGAGGCGGGTCCAAAAGACAAAAATCCCGCTGGATTGCCAGGAACCCGGGCACCGGAACCGCCCGGCCACGGGCCTGGGGGCGAACCCGATGAGGCCCGGTCGGCGACCGGGGCGGTGATCTTGATCGTCGCAGCCTGCTTGGACGGGGCAAAAAGGTGGCGGCCTGATCGGGCCGGGCCCGGTTACTTCAGTTCAACCGACCAGTACGCGTTGTCGAGGAACGCCCGCCAGCTGGCGTACTTGTCGGACCCGAGCCGGAGGCTGATCACCGGGTTGCGGCGTGGCTTGAACGGCTTGCGGATCAGCGTGAGCCCGGCGTAGCCCGGTGTGCGTCCGCCTTTGCGGGCGTTGCACCGGGTGCAGGCGCACACCAGGTTCGTCCACGCGCTGCGGCCGCCGCGGCTCCGCGGCATGATGTGGTCCAGACTCAACTCCGAGGTGGGGAAACGCCCGCCGCAGTACTGACACTGATTGCGGTCACGTGCGAAGATGTTGCGACGATTCAGTTTTACCTCCTGCTGCGGCAGGCGGTCGTAGCCGAACAGACGGATGACCTTCGGCACCGCGATGTGCATCTGCACCGTGCGGACCCATTCGTACTCATGCCGCTCGAACTGCTCGTGCGCCGTGCTCAGCTCCGCCCAGCTCTCGAAGTCGTGTCCGGAGTATGCGCCGTCATCGACGTGGATGGCCTCGGCCAGGCTGCGGAACACCAGCGAGAACGCGCGGCGGGCGTCGGTCACGCGGATCGCCATCCAGTGCTTGTTCAGCACCAGCACCTGGGCGTTCAGGCTGTTGGCATACCCGTTCATGGCCGCTGTTTCTCCCGTCGAAACACGCGCCGCCGTACATTATATGCGGAAAAATCGTACTGGCCCGCACGGCGGATTGCAAGGCTCAGCGTCCGCCGCTTTGATCGGCCGTGCCCCCGGTCGCCGGCCCGTCTTTAGTTGATCGGCCCACCGGTTCACGATACGCTTTACATTTACCGGGCGTGTACCGAAGCGGCCAAACGGGGCAGACTGTAAATCTGCTGGCTTATGCCTACGCTGGTTCGAATCCAGCCGCGCCCATCCGCCTTTTTCCAGTGAATTATCGGCGTTCGCCGGCATTTGGCCGGTGCGGTGACGAGCCGGTCTTTTATCATTATCGGCACTTGCCGCCGCCTTGTTTGGCAGCGTAGGTGTCCCATTTGCGACCGTCGTGGCGGCTTCGTGGCCCGTACGTCGTGGGATACAATGGAGGTATCGTGCGCTGCGGTGTCGGGTTCGCAGACCACGATGCAACTCATTGAGGTAACGCCATGACGCAAATCGACACAGCGACGGGCGGAACCGGGGCCGCCACCTCGGCCGTTGAGCTGTCCAAAGAGGAGATCAAGCGGTACAGCCGTCACCTGATCCTGCCGGAGGTCACGCTGGCGGGTCAGAAGAAGCTCAAGGCTGCCAGCGTGCTGCTGATCGGCGCCGGGGGTCTGGGCGCCCCGGTGTCGATGTATCTGGCGGCGGCGGGGGTGGGGCGGCTTGGCATTGTGGACTTCGACACGGTCGATCATTCCAACCTGCAACGACAGGTGCTGTTTGCGACCGCCGACGTTGGCCGGCCGAAACTCGAGGCCGCTAAAGATCGCCTCAGCGGGATCAACCCGCACGTGACGATCGACACCTATGACACGCGCCTCCGCGCCGACAACGCGATGCAAATCCTCGGTGACTACGACATCGTGATCGACGGTACGGACAACTTCCCAACGCGGTACTGTGTCAACGACGCGTGTGTGATGCTGCGCAAGCCAAACGTGTACGGCTCGATCTACCGGTTCGAGGGACAGGCGACGGTGTTTGATCCCCGGCCGAACGCCGCGGGCAACGCGCCGGGTCCATGCTATCGGTGTCTTTATCCCGATCCGCCGCCGCCGGGGATGGTGCCGTCGTGTGCCGAGGGCGGCGTGCTGGGGGTCCTGCCGGGGGTGATCGGTGCGATCCAGGCCACCGAGGCGGTCAAAATGATCCTCGGCCAAGGCGAGACGCTCGTCGGCCGGCTGCTGCGGTTCAACGCACTTGCGATGAGCTTCAAGCAGTTCAAGCTGCGGCGCGATCCCGATTGCCCCGTCTGCGGTGACCACCCGACCATCAAGGAACTGATCGACTACGAGCAATTCTGCGGCATTCGCGGCGAGGAGTCGGACACGATTATCCGCGACGGCCAGGCAGTCCCGGCCATCACCGTGCAACAGTTGAAAGCGAAACTCGACGGCGGCGATGCCATCGAGTTGATCGACGTCCGCGAGCCGCAGGAGTATCAGATCTGTCACATCCCGCAGGCGAAGCTGATTCCGCTGGGGACGATTGCCGCCAGCCTGCCGCAGTTCGACTCGACCAAGCAGTACGTGGTGCACTGTAAGTTGGGCGGCCGCTCGGCGCAGGCGGTTGAACTGATGCGGCAGGCCGGCCTCAACGCGACCAATGTGAGCGGCGGCATCCACGCCTGGGCCACCCAGATCGACCCCACCATGCCGACCTATTGATTGATTGTTCGGGCGCCGCTAGCCGCCAAGTGCCTGGACGCGGCCCATCAACTCGCTGACCCGCTTGGGGTCCACCGCGTGGGTCGTGACCCCGTCGCGCTTCAACGCGGTGCCGACGATGAACCCGTCTGCGTGCGGCCACAACGTCTCGATCGTCCCGGCGGTGACGCCGCTGCCCACAAAGACGGGCGTGGCGGCGGCGGCTTTGACGGCAGCGAGTTCCTCCAGGTCCGCGCTTTGACCGGTCCCGCTGCCGGAGACGATCACCGCGTCCGCCCCGCCGCGCTCGACCACGTCGTGGACCTCCACTTCCACCGGGCGCACGCCCAGCGGCGCCGAGTGTTTCACGTTGACGTCGGCAAGCACCTTGATCGACTCGGCGCCCAGTTGACGGCGTTCGCGCAGCAGGTCGTGGGCCTTGCCCTGAATCAACCCCTGATCGGTGACCCGCGCCCCGCACAGCACGTTGACACGGATGAACGCGGCGCCGGCGGCGTGTGCGACGGCCAGCGCGCTTCGGCTGTCGTTCCGCAACACGTTGATCCCCAAAGGCAGGTCGAAGCGTCGGCGGACCTCACACGCCAGGGCGGTCATGTGGGTGATGACGCAGGCCGGCACGCGACCCGGGTAGAACGGCGCGTCGCCGAAGTTTTCCAGCATCAGCGCATGGGCGCCGCCGTCTGCCAGCGCTTTTGCATCGGCGAGCATCGCGTCGCGGATCGCCGAGACGTCGCCGCCATACCGCGGCGCACCGGGCAGCGGCAGCAGGTGCAGCATCCCGATGACCGGTTTGGATACCGACGCGAACTGGGGCACAAGCGGTTGACTCATGGGGATGCCGCCGAACGAAACA
>JAZGCX010000287.1:0-2828 GCA_036477175.1 Phycisphaeraceae bacterium | reverse complement strand
GCGGTCCCGGACAATTCAACGTGGCAGTCGGTATCGCCGTGGGCCGCAACGGCCGCGTCTACGTTGCCGACCAGTTCAATCATCGCATCCAGGTATTTACCCTGGACGGCAAACACCAAGGCACGTGGGGCAAGTTCGGTACTGCGGACGGCGAATTCGACCGACCCAACGACGTCACCGTCGATGAAGATGGACGTGTGTACGTCGCCGACTTCGGTAACGCCCGCGTGCAGGTCTTCACCATCCACGCGAATCCCCGTGGCACGCAAGAGAAAGGCGCCAGATGGCCCGAAACCCAACCCGCGCGATCATCGTTGGGCCGCTATTGGCATTGACGCTTGGCACCGGCGGGTATCAAGTCGCGTACGCGGCCGGGCTAAACACCGATGTGGCTCTGACGCCGCCGGAAGGCGGCACGCTCATCCGTGTGCAGTGGCGATACACGGAGCTGTCGAACGATCCCACGCCGATGGGTCGAACGGTGAAACTGAGCATCCAACCGATCACGGTAGTGTACGGCCTGACGCAAAACTTTGTGATCCTCGGCACCGTGCCGATTGTGCATAAACGAGTCGAGCTGGGTTCGGGCGCGCAAATCGACAACACCGGCATCGGCGACATCCCCCTGCTGGTCAAGTACCGCTTCTATCAGGACGACAAGCCGGGTCAAACGACGCGCTGGGCCGTGATCGGCGGCGTGGAGGTCCCGACGTATGACGAACCGTTCTCCAGTGAGAGCCTGGACCCGATCATCGGCACCGTCTGGACCTACCAGCGGCGCGACTGGTGGGTTGACTGGGACGTGCTCTACAAGTTCAACACCGCCGGCGGCATCGACGGCGACGACGAATTGCGCGGCGACGTGGCGCTTTCGTATCGGCTTCTCGGTGGCCAGAGCGATGAGATCGGCCCGTGGGGCCTGTACGCCATCAGCGAGATCAACGCCAACTACCTCACCGATGGCAGCAGCCAGGTGTTCGGCTCGCCGGGCCTCCAGATCATTACGCCCAATGCGATCATTGAGGCCGGCGTACAGCTTCCGATCCATCAGAGCCTCAAGTCCCCCCGGCTCGAGACGGACTTGACGGTCGTGCTGAGCGTGCGGCTTCAGTTCTAGCCGCCGCATACGCCCCGCCGCGGTGACGCCACACGGTTGAGTCCCGGGAGCTTCCTGATAAGATTTGCCAACGGCCAACCGAGAGCAAACGATGACACCGACCGAGATTGCCCGAAAGCTGACGGAAAGGTTTGACGACGCGATCACCGCGTCGCTGCCCGAGGACAAGCACCCGCGCGTCCACACCACGGCCAGGTACTGGCGCCTGATCGCCGAGTTTCTCCGGTTCGACCGGGACCTGGCCTTCGACTGGCTCGGCTGTCTCAGTGCGGTGGACTACGTCGCCGACAACCAGTTGTGTGTGGTGTACGACCTCCGCTCGACCCGCCATGGCCACTGGTTCACCGTCAAGGCGTATATGGATCGCAAGGATCCCAAGATCGCCTCGGTAATGGACCTGTGGCCGGCCGCCGACTGGCACGAACGCGAGGCGTACGACCTGATGGGCATCATCTTCCAAGGCCACGCCGACCTGCGACGCATCCTGTGTCCCGAAGACTGGGTCGGCCACCCGCTCCGCAAGGACTACGTCTTCCCACGCCAGTACCACGGCATCCCCGGCACCACCGAGCTGGACTGGCAGCAGAAGCCGGACTACCCGGCTTAAACCGTATCCATCGGCTGAACTAAATAATATAGTCTGATGACGCCGCGGGCGCGATCAGTTAGTAGCTGCGGCCGCCGCCACCGCCGCCGCGATGCTCGGCCCGTGGCCGCGCTTCGTTGACCGTGAGTGTGCGGCCTTCGATCTCCCGGCCGTTGAGCGCCTCGATCGCCGCTTTGGCTTCGCCGTCGTCGGACATCTCGACAAAGCCAAACCCACGCGATCGCCCCGTCGCCCGGTCCATCACGATCGCCGAGCTGTCGACCCGGCCGAACTCGCCGAACATATCGGACAGGTCCTGCTCCGAGGTCTTGTAGTTGAGGTTGCCGACATAGATTTTCAACATGATCCAATTCCCTTGCTGCGGGAGCCGGCTACGCTCCCAAACAGCACAGGGAGAGAACGAGGCGGGCGACCCAAGGTCAAGAACAACACTTCAGCCCATCCCGATGATGGGCCGGCTTCACGCTACCAGCTTACGGGCCGCAGGACAAGTGCGAGCCCCGCATGGCCATGCGGAGCCGGCACCGCCTTGCCACCCGCTGCGCCGTGCGACCCAACGCACCGATGACCGGCGATCCGTATGACCAGTCACCCCCGACCCATCAAGATCCCCGCCGAATCCACATCCCCGCCACGAAGCATGCCCGCTGAGATCCGTTTCACGAAGCGATCCCAAGCCACCGCCTGCCCCGCCCGACCCGGTCGCCAATGGGCCTCGGACGATTCATACACCAGCCCCGCACACCTTCGGCACACAAACCTCCCGTCCCCAGACCCCGTCGAAAGGCCCACCGCACACCCCGCACTCGCCGCCATCACCTCGATGCCCAGCGCCGCCGGGATCGTCCACACCGGCATCGGCCGGTACAGCTTGTAAACCCACCGCTCACACGCCGGGCATACCCACTGCCATTGTGTCGAGATCGCCGTGACCCGCCGCGGCTGACGGATCACCACCTGCTCAAAACCGGCCGGCACCAGATTGGCCAACCCCCAACGATTCGTTCCCCAAGGCCCGCTGAACACCTGGCCGCCCGGGTCCACCGCCCGCCGCGTCCAGAACCGCACGTCGTCGCGCTTACGGTCCGACCGATTCACGTACAC
>JAZGCX010000286.1:0-3088 GCA_036477175.1 Phycisphaeraceae bacterium | reverse complement strand
CGCAGGGTGCAGGCCCGAGCGGAGCGCCTGTACCGATCCGAATGGGGTCGCCGGCCCCGTGGTGCCCCATTTAACGGGCGGCTTTAGCCGCCGCGTTCCCGCATGGCCAGTATGTGCCGCGCCACGGCGCGGAGCCGCCGCGGCTCGTGGCGTGCCAACGACGGGTCCGTTTTGAGCACGGCTTTCAGACACGTCATGCACTCGCGCGTCGTCACCGGCCCGGCCCGCTCGCTTGTACGCAGCAGCATTACCAGCATCCGATACACCTGCCGATCGCTGCGACGGCGGCGCAGCCCCAACGGATCGATGATGACCGGCTCGTCGCCGTGCTCCTGGCACGCCCGATCCATAATCAGGTTGCTCAGCTTGTGATCGCGGTTGACGATGCCGGCCGTGAGCAGTCGCCCGATCTGTGTCCCGACGATGCGGGCCAGGTCGAGTCGCTTGTGCCGGTACGATTCGCGCCACGGGTGATTCGCCGCTCCATCTTGGATCATTCGCTCCAACGCGCGGCCTTCGATGTAGGGCAATATCAGTACCTGTGCCTCCCGTCCGCGTGCCGGCTGGTGCACGATCGCCAGGGGCGCACTGACGCGGCGATGGGCGCGGACCAGCCGAAGCGCGCCGTACCATTCTCGCCAGGTCGGGCTCTGCCGCAGCCGGTACAGCAGCCACGTTTTCCACCTCGGCACCCGATACCGCTTGATCACGTAGTGACGGCCGTCCACCGCAACATGTCGCACCACTGAACGGTTTGGATCATCTTTGAGTGTCTGGATCGGTGTCGATTCAGCGGTGAGCAATCTTTCAAGGAATGGCACAAGCGCGGCGCGATCGTGCCCCAGTTCAAGCTGCTGCGCCACGACCGGATTGACGCGGTATTCGATGCCGCCGTGGCGCCACGGCCGCCAGGACAATGCGGTGTGTGAAGTATCCGGCCGATCGGTCATGACGTGATTCATAAGTTACCAACGGGCGCGGCCGGCTGATGATCCTGGACCTCACACACCCGCCCCGATGTCACGAATAGTAATTGAGCGGCGACCTGCTCGGTCCCGAGACCGAGCATGACCGACAGCGCGGTGCGGTACGCGTTCATCTGCGGTTGGTATTTCTCGACCAGCGAGGCCATGGTGTCGTCTGTGACGGCGTCGGTCTTGAAGTCGATCAGGTCGGCCGCGCAGACTTGACCGTCGCGGCGATGGATGACCACACGATCAAACCGGCCGTGCAGCAGCTTGCCGTCGTGACGCACCACGAACTGTCGTTCCCGCCACAATTCCCGTTCCTCGCCGGCCTCGTGTTGGCGCAGCGACAGCACCTGCTTCACCGCGGGTAGGTCCAATATCCGCTTGAATTGGTGGAGCCGCTCGCGCAGCCAATCCTCATCGGCCGCCGGACTGACTGATCGCGCGGCAACCAGCAGTTCGTCGTCGCCCGGGACCGCGTCGGCCTCGTCCAGCCAACCGATCTGCTCGAACCATTTGTGCATCACGTTGCCGTGCACCATGCCGACGTTCGGTTCAATCGCCAACAGTTGGGCCGCTTCGACCCGTCCCAAGGCTTGCAGCGACGACGGGCTGACCCGGGGCCACGACCGGCCCGCCTTGTCTTTTGGCTTTGCCAATTTAATCCTGATCGGTGGCGCGTGAGCCGGCGCGCCTGTTTGTGGGCTCGCGCCGGTATCCATTGAGCCCGCCCAGTTCGGCTCGCCGGCGTCGTACAGCGTCTGCCGGCCCTCGAAGGTTTCGTCGGTTTCGCACAACGCATGGCGCAGGATCGACGCCCACGAGAGCGGTTCTTTGGCGGGTTTGCCGTCCTTGTTCTGCTTCAGCGGCTGGATGATGACGTGCAGGGCGTGCTTGGCGCGGGTCATGGCCACGTACAGTGCAGACAGGTCGTCGTGCAGCCGACGGGTTAACTCCTGCTGATAGGCCTGGCCAAAGATCGGGCAGTGCGTTTCGATCAGCGAACGGGCGTCTTTCCTTGCGGTGGCGAACACGGCCGCGGGCGCTTCGGTTGGCCCAGGCCGGTAGGTCAATACCGATAGCCCCTGGACCCATCCGATCCTCTTGTCCAATTCCGGTAACACAACGATGTCAAACTCGAGCCCTTTGGCCTTATGGATGGTCATGACCCGGATCGGCGCCGCCGACGGCTCTTCAACCGCGGTTACTTTCACGTAATCGACAAAGTCGCCGGCGCGCAGCGTGAGCGCCGGATCGTAGGCGTCGGCCAGTTCGACCAGTTGGGTCAGCCTCGCAATACTTCGCCGGTCGCATGACGGTGCCAGTTGCTTGACCCAGCGCGTGATGGTCCGGGCGTAGCCGTCGGTGACCAGCGCTTGCCGGATTGATCGGGCCGTCTTTGCGGCGTGCTGTGGGTGAATCGATTCGAGGCCCACAATTTTTGCCAGGGGCGAATTGAGCACGTGGAACGCCCCAGCGGTGTCGCCGGGGTGATCGGCAAGGGTAAAAGCCGACAGGATAACGTTGACCGCCGGGTCATCCGTGACGGGGGTGCCGCCTTCGCCGCTGGCGGGGATGTGTCGTGTCCGCAGCAGGTGGATCAACTGCTTCACCATTTTGTTGGTGCGCACGAGCACGCCGATGGTTCGCCCCGGCGCGCGGCGGGCGATTTCACTGATCCTGTCAACCGCGAAGGATTCGTGCGGCGTGGGGCCGAGCGTTGCGGTTTGGTCGTCATCGTCAGTCGCGCCGTTGTTCGTGTGGTCGTCGCTGTGGGAGGTTGTCAGCTCCACAAACCCGGGTTTGTTCTTGTCGTGAGCCTTGTGCGTCATAAATCCGTTTTGCCATTCGACGACGGCCTGGCGGTGCTCGGCCAGCGTCGGGTTGTCTGAGATTTGGCCGAACACACGGTTCACCGCGTCGAGCACAATCGGTGACGAGCGATAGCTTTCGCTGAGCGTTTCGCTGGCAGTCTCGGGCAGGTAAAGATCGCGGTGTACCTGCGCAAAGATTTCTGCGCATCCGCCGCGCCAGCCGTAGATGGCCTGCTTGACGTCGCCGACGCAGAAGAAGGTGCGATCGGGCGCGGTGTCGTCGGGGTCGCTTTGTGAGCGGATTTC
>JAZGCX010000285.1:0-2237 GCA_036477175.1 Phycisphaeraceae bacterium | reverse complement strand
CCAGTTGGAAATCTACAAACAGCAGCACAACGGCAACTGGCCCAGCTTTGACGACTTCGAGGCACAATTGACTCAGGCGACCGACGAAGCGGGCACCTTCGGGGCGGTCGGCACCGCCGGCCTCAACCTCGGACCCTATCTCCGCCAAATACCGGTCAACCCCCAAACCAGCAGCAACACCCTGGGCACCGGGGCGGCCGGCACCAGTGACTGGTACTACGACGAAAACATCGGCGAGTTCCTCGCCAACGACTCGGACCTGTCTCGAACGTATTGATCGGCAGGCAGGGGTCAGTGAGTAGTGGCCAGTGGGCAGCGGCCGGTGATCGGTGACTGATGCCTTGCACGTTCTGTCGGCTGCCTGTTGACGACTGCCTTTTGCTCATGTTGTGCTGACTGCCTCCGCTATTGCTATACTCGCTCAGTGCAACCAAACTTGTTGCGGGTATTTGCCAACCACTGCGCACTGTCCACTGACCACTGACCACCGGTCACTGCTTTGCCAGGATCACGGATGATCCGACGACGACGCTCTTGCGATTGCGACTCCGGGACGACCATCCGATACGCTGCGCGGCGGGCGGGCATCGCCTTGGCGGCAGCGCTGATGCTTGCGGTGCTGCCGGCATGCCAGTCGCACCGCGCAACCGCACCACGCATCTCCGCCCTGACCACCGAACCGATCATCCGCGTCCGCGTCGTTGCCGGCCAACCCAACGTTCGGATCACCGGCCCGGCCATTGTCAGCATCGGCCCGACGCCCGATCGCACCACCACCGTTCGGCCGCGTAACTTCCACACGCCACTGACCGTCCGCCTCGACGCCGGGCGATTCATCCTCCGGCCGGACCGCGGCCAGGCCTTGGCATGGGCAATCCCTGAGCTGCATGTTCAATCCCTCGAATCTCAAACCGTCCAGGTCAACGGCACGGTCTACCCCGGCGCCCTGTGGCTGCACCGCCACGTGAACAAACAGGGCCAACCCACCGGCCGTATCGACGCGGTCAATCACGTGCCGCTGGAGACCTACCTGCCCGGCGTGCTCGAGCGCGAGTTGTACAGCCAGTGGCAGCCGCAGGCGTTCGCCGCTCAAGCGATCGCCGCACGGTCCTACGCCATTGCCACCGCCGCCCAGCACCGTGACCGCCACTATGACCTCGAAGCCACCATCGCCAGCCAGATGTATGGCGGACAGGCGACCAACCACCGCGCGATCGACGCGGTCCGCCAAACGCGCGGCCGGGTGCTGACCTATCATGGCCGCGTCGTCTTCGCTTACTACTCCAGTTGCTGCGGCGGCACGGGCCAGGACGCCGTGATCGCCTTTGCCGACGGGGTTGACATCCCGCCGCTGCGCGGCCGGCCGCACGGCCACTGGTGCACCGCCAGCAAGTACTACCGCTGGGGCCCGATCCGCCGCGACGCCCGTGCACTGGCACGACGCATCGCCGCGTGGGGACGTGAACATGAACACCCCATTGCCCGTTTGCGCGGCCTGCGCAGGATTGCCATCACCACGGCAAACGCGGCCGGACGACCGGCGACCTTCACCGTCACCGACACTGTCGGCCGCGCCTACAAGCTCGCCGCCGAGCAGTTCCGCTTTGCCTGCAATCAAGAGGGTCGAGGATTACCCCCCCTGCCGCCGGCCTCACAACTGCGCAGCAGCCACGTCCGGGTGCGGGTCGCCGGCCGCTCGGTGTTCTTCACTGACGGCCACGGATACGGTCACGGCGTCGGCCTGTGCCAACACGGCGCTCAGGCCCTGGCGCAAAAAGGCTACAACGCCCCGACCATCCTCAACCATTACTACCGCGGCGCCGCCATCAAACGGGCGTATTGACCCCACGGCCAATCGGTACTGATCGCAAGAATCACTGGTGCGGACACCGCCGGCGTCAAGTTGTGGACAAGCCCGACCCGCCGGCCGATCACGGCGCTGTCTCAAGGCAAGGAGCACAAGGCGGCGCGAGCTTCGGGGCGTTTGTACCACCACTTTCGATTTGCTATGATTTAGGGTTGCGTTCGTGGGGCCCCATCTGAAGGCCGATTGACGACAGGCCAAAGATGCTACTCGGCATCGGCGGATTGTGCTGCTCGCTGATGTCATTACGCTGGCGGTCCCGCCGCAGCAACCGATATCGACCCCGCATCAACCGTTGTCAGGAGAGTCATATATGAGCAAGATCAAGATTGCCATCGCGGGGGTGGGGAATTGCGTCAGCTCATTGATTCAG
>JAZGCX010000284.1:0-3130 GCA_036477175.1 Phycisphaeraceae bacterium | reverse complement strand
GGCCTGCCCCTAGATGCTTGCCGTTACCGCCGTTATCACCACTGCCAGGACCGGCCGCAGCAGCGGACTCACCGGCTCCGATGCCGATAGCGGCGGCAGCCGCACGGGGTGGGTCAGCGATCGATGCCCCGGCCTTCGCCCCCGCCGCGGCTCGATCGGAGACGGCCTCAGCACGCTCGCCCGCTGCGCCGCCGCGCCGCGGAGCGTTGGCAGCCTTGTAGCCCGGGATAAACGCCATCCCCATCCAGCGGAAGATGTAGTCCACCAGACTCTTGGCGAAAGGAATATCCGGGTTGTGGGTCATCCCCGCCGGCTCGAACCGCTGATGGGTAAACTTGTTCACCAGCGATTCGATGGGCACACCATATTGAAGAGCCACACTGATCGCCGTCCCCAGCGAATCCATCAGCCCGCCGATCGTTGAGCCTTCCTTGGCCATGGTGACGAACAGCTCGCCGGGCTGACCGTTCTCGTACAGGCCGACAGTCAGGTATCCCTCGTGGCCGGCGACGTTGAACTTGTGGGTCGTGCTCTGCCGCGTGTCGGGCAGGCGACGACGCATCGGTCGCTCGACGATCCGTTCGACAATCTTATCAACCGGTTCTCGTTGCGTCGACGCCGACTCGGCCAGTGTCTCGGCCACGGCGGCGACCTGGTCGGCGACCTCCTCGCGGGCCAGCTCCACGGCCTCTTGGTCCTCTACTACGGCGTCATCGATCCCATTGTTCAGCGGCTGGCTGAGTTTGCAACCGTCGCGGTACAGCGCGTTGGCTTTCAGCGCCAGTTCCCAGCTCAGCCGGTACGCCGCCTTGATGTCCGCGACGCTGGCGGCGTTGGGCAGGTTGATCGTCTTGCTGATCGCACCGGAGATGAACGGCTGGGCCGCGGCCGTCATCCGAATGTGACCCTGGACCGGGATGCACCGCCGAGCCATTGTCCCGTCTGCCGCAGGCGGATTGGCACAGTCGAATACCGGCAGGTGCTCGTCTTTCAGATGAGGGGTGCCTTGCATGGTCTGCGTGCCGCAGATTAGACGGTTCAACCGGTCGATCTGCTGCTTCGACAGGCCTAAAGCCTTGAGCAGGTTGAAGTTCGGGTCCTTGGCGCGCTCGGTCAACCCCAGCCGATCGATCGTCTGGTCACCCAGCGTCCATGGGGTGAACGCGTATTGCAGTTCGACCACGGTCGGCAGGGCATCGGTCGCGGTTCGCAGGTCCTCGTCGTTGAAGCCCTTGGCCCGGAGGTATTCGGCGAAAGTTTGTTCACCGTCGGCCCCAGCCGCATCGGTCATGGGCACATCGAGGCTCAAGGCGCCCATGACGTAGGTGAGGATGTCGCGGACCTGATCCTGGCGGTAGCCCAGCGTTTCCAGGGCCGGCCGCAGCGACTGGTTGGCGATCTTGAAGTACCCCCCGCCGGCCAGTTTCTTGAACTTCACCAGGGCGAAGTCGGGCTCGACGCCGGTCGTGTCGCAATCCATCAGCAGGCCGATCGTGCCGGTGGGGGCGATGACGCTGACCTGGGCGTTGCGGTATCCGTGCTGTTCGCCGAGCTTGACCGCATCGTCCCACGCCCGGCGGGCGTGGCGCAGCAGTCGGTCGCTGTTGGCCAGGGTGCCCGCGGCGGCTTGGGTTTGCGTTTCCATGGTCTGGGCGTCGATCGGCACTGGGCGGGTCTCAAGACCTTCGTAGTCGCCCAGGTCGTGCTCGGCCGCCTGGTCCGGATCACGCGGCACGCCGTACACGGCCCGGCGGTGATTGCGGATCACACGCAGCACGTGCTCCTTGTTGCGGAAATAACCGTTGAACGGCCCCAGTTCGGCCGCCATCTGGGCACTGGTGGCGTAGCTGCGACCAGTCAGCAGTGCGGCAATGGCCCCGCAGATCGCCCGGGCCCGGTCCGAGTCATACGGAATCCCCGCCTGCATCAGCATCGCCCCGATGTTGGCAAAGCCCAGCCCGAGCGTGCGGTATTCGCAACTCAGCCGGGCGATCTGCTTGCTCGGGTACGCCGCCATCAGCACGCTGATCTCCAGCACGATCGTCCAGATTCGCACCGCATGCTCGAATGCCTCGACGTCAAACTCGCGCCGCCTGGCGTCGTAGAACTTCAGCAGGTTGACCGACGCCAGGTTGCAGGCGGTGTTGTCGAGGAACATGTACTCGCTGCATGGGTTGGAGGCATTAATGCGGCCGGACGCCGGGCAGGTGTGCCATTCGTTGATCGTTGTGTCAAATTGCACGCCCGGATCGGCGCACCGCCACGCCGCGTAGCTGATCTGATCCCACAGGTCACGCGCCCGCACCGTCTTGGCGACCTTGCCATCGGTGCGGCGGATCAGGTCCCAGTCGCCGTCGTCAAGCAACCGGTGCAAGAAATCGCTGCTGATGCGGACCGAGTTGTTGGAGTTCTGGCCGCTGACAGTCTGGTACGCCTCGCCGTTGAAGCCATAGTCCGGCCGCAGCCCCAGCCGATCGGCCGTTTCTTGCTGCTCCTGGGACAGGCGCCCGAGGCCCTGGACCATCGCGGCGACCTTTAACTCCTCGCGCACCTTCCAGTTGATGAACTGCTCGACATCGGGATGATCGATGTCAAGGCAGACCATCTTGGCCGCTCGGCGAGTCGTGCCGCCGGACTTAATCGCTCCGGCGGCACGATCGCCGATCTTCAAGAAGCTCATCAGACCGGAACTTCGGCCCCCGCCGGACAGCCGTTCGTTTTCTCCTCGGAGCTTGGAGAAGTTGGTCCCGGTCCCTGAGCCGTACTTGAACAGGCGCGCCTCGCGAACCCACAAGTCCATGATGCCGCCGGGGTTAACCAAATCATCTTCGATCGACTGGATGAAACAGGCGTGTGGCTGCGGATGGCTGTATGCGTCCTCGGCCGGCTTGGTCTCGGCCGTGTCCGGATCGGTATACCAGTGCCCCTGTGCCGGCCCGTTGAGCCCGTATGCCCAGTGCAGCCCCGTGTTGAACCACTGCGGGCTGTTGGGCGCGGCCATCTGGTGCAGCATCATGTAGGCCGTCTCGTCGTAGAACGCCTGGGCGTCCTGGGCCGTGCTGAAGTAGCCGTGTTGCTCACCCCAGTGCCGCCAACAGCCCGCCAACCGGTGGATCACCTGCCTGACCGA
>JAZGCX010000283.1:0-2183 GCA_036477175.1 Phycisphaeraceae bacterium | reverse complement strand
TCGGCAACCCGCCGCATGGATTAATCGTGTCGTCGTCGTTGCAGCCGAGGATGTTCGCGTCGCCGACCGGGCAACTGCATCCGTCGTAGACCGCGAGCTTCGAGTCATAGTCGGCCGAGCCGCCCAGCTGCTCGCAGGTCGTCACGGTCAGCGTGCCGGTGCAGGTTGCCGTGTAGTCGTACCAGATGTCCGAGCCCACTTGGGTGTCGGGGGAAGCTTCTGTGCAGGCGGTGTGGGCAGGGCCGTCCGTGGTCGCATTGATGGTGCTGAACGGGACGGCACCGTCGCTTGTGGCCAGGGCGTCATCGCACAAATCGTTTTCCGGCCCCGGTGGGCCGCAGGGAGGTTCGATCGTCATGTTGCCGGTGCCCTGCGCGCCTTCGAAGCCGCCGATGCGGATGAGGTACTGCTGGCCACCGCTCGCCGCGAACGACACTTCCGACTGAATGGGGCAGAAGTCATCGTTGCAGACGATCACGGCACCGGGACCGGCTGGACAGTTCGTACCGTATATGGCCAGCTTCGTGTCATACGAGCTGCCGCAGAGGCTGACGGTGACTGTTCCACTACACGGCGCGGTGTAGCGAAACCAGACGTCAGACTCGATGTGCGTGTAACCGAAGAAGTCGCATGCGGCCGGCTCATCGGGCCCGTCAGTGGTGGCGTTGAGATTGGAGAACGGGGTCGTGCCGCTGGGGACCGCCGTGGCGTTGGCGCAGTCGTCGTTGGCTGGACCAATGCCGGTGAGCGGAATCATGATCGTTGAAGGGGTGCCCGGCTTGAAGAGGCCGACCTCGACATCGGTGATGGATGTCGGCGCAGCGTCAGCCACGAAACGAAAGTTGTAGAGCGTGCCCCACCGCAGCGCGTTGGCGTCGGGGTCCACAGCGTGGGGCTTTGTCTCCCAGAGAATCTCGTTCGAGACGACGGTGACCGTCCAGTCGTCGCCCTTGTACGGCTCTCCCGAGTGGTAATCCACGTCGTGAAAGCCGGTGCTGCTGACGGCGGTGCCCGCATGCAACGGCACGCGGAACAGACCCGCGCTGCGGTCGGCGTTCATGTTGTAGAGTGCGAACTCGTAATCCCACTGCCCGCCGCCGAGATCCGTCACTTTCCAGCCCAGGTAGAAGCGCCCATCGTTGGGCACGTCCGCCGTGACCAGATTGACCGATGGGTCAGCCAGCCGCCAGGCCTCGATCGCGGACAGCTCGCGCTGGGTAGCGCCGGTCAGAGCCAGGCTCCAGGCCGTGCCGCCACCGGAGATGTCGGCCGTCCGGTAGGAGATGTTGTTGAAGTGATTGCCGGCCGCGGAATCGTCTGGGGCGATGTATTGCGCCTCGACGTAATACCTCCCGCCGCCGTCCTGGGTCGGGTCGAGGTCGGAGATCTTCACCTGTAGTCGTTTGTAGATGGAGTCGCCGGTATTGTCGATGTCTGTCGGCGGCCATAGGAAGTCGCCGGTATAGGCGTTGACCTCGAACTTCGGCCCCAATCCGCCTTGGCCTCCGTTGAGCCCGGCGGTATACGGATCGGAGCAGCCCGCGTTCAGGTAGTCGAGGACTCCCGAGTGGCTACAGCCGCATCCGCAGGCGTCATTCTGCAGAGCGGCGAAGCCGTGCTTGAGCCAGGCCTGCCCGATCTGCTCGAAGCGCGCGTCCTTGAGGCGGAACATGTTCTGCCCGATGACGGGATGGAAGGTGGAATTGTCCGTCCACAGCAGGATGTCATCGCCGATGTTGCAGGCTGTTGTGCCAATCGAGAAAGCCTCGATGCCGCCCACGCTGCTGTAGTTGGCGGCGCCCGGGATCTCCCCGACGATCACATCGGGTCCGATTGAATCGCACACCGTTTGCCCGAGAGCCGGCTGGCCGGCGCCCAGACACACGATCGCCCCGGCCGCTCCGATCGCCCCCGCCAACGCCACACCGAGATTCTGGCACATGCAGCCCGGTCTCCTTCCCACGGACCCCCAACAGCATACACCACCCTGGGGTGTATACACGGCCTTTATGAGATCTCTTTGTGCGCCTCTGTGTTCTCTGTGCCTCTGTGGTGAGCCTATCTCCCTACGGGCATGCGTTGCCGAACTCCAGCAGCAGATCGATCAAGTCCAGCACGTTCACCGTGCCGTCGCCGTTGACGTCCTCCGCCACGCAGTCGGGATCGGCGGGCAACCCAAAGCA
>JAZGCX010000282.1:0-15098 GCA_036477175.1 Phycisphaeraceae bacterium | reverse complement strand
GCGACGCAGGTGACGCTCCAGGGCGAATACCCCGGTGGGCGGATGCGCGGCCTGGGCAGCCAGTGGACCTACCTGGGCGAATACCTGCCGCTGGATGCCGAACTCGAACGCATCATGGCCGTCACGGTCGATGATGTAGGCGATCTGCTGGAGCAGACGCGCTTTGACCTGCGAACGATCGTGCGGCTCGGACCCAACACCAAATGACGAATGTCGAATCAGACCCCAATGACCCAATGACCAGGGGATAGACACAGGTCGCGTCCATCATCTGATCGTTCGACATTCGCCATTCGTCATTCGGATTTCGCCATTTCCCATGAACCCGATTCCCGAAATCCTCGACGACCTGCGGGCCGGCAAGATGATCGTTCTGGTGGACGACGAGAGCCGCGAGAACGAAGGCGACCTGGTCTGCGCCGCCCAGTTGGTCACGCCGCAGATCATCAACTTTATGGTCGGCGAGGCGAGGGGGATGCTTTGCGTGCCGTTGCCGGGCAAGGTCTGTGATCGGCTCGACCTGGGACCGCAGATCGCGGTGAACACATCGTTGCACGGCACGGCCTATACGGTGAGTGTGGATGCCCAGGAACGGTTTGGCGTCAGCACGGGTATCAGCGCCGCCGACCGGGCCACGACGATCCGCACGCTTGGTGATCCGAACAGTCAGCCGGGCGACCTGGTCCGACCGGGACACGTGCAGCCGCTGCGAGCCCGCGCCGGCGGTGTGCTGGTGCGCGTTGGGCAGACCGAAGGCTCGGTGGACCTGTGCCGACTCGCGGGGCTGCAACCGGCCGCCGTCATCATCGAGATCATGAACGAAGATGGTTCGATGGCCCGCATGCCCGACCTGGACAAGTTCTGCGCGAGGCACGACCTGAAAATCTGCTCCGTTGCCGACATCATTCAGTACCGACTTGAGCGCGAGAAGCTGATCGAACGTATCGACGAAGTGCCGTTTGACAGCGAATATGGCCGGTTTCATCTGATCGCCTATCGCAGCGTCGTTGATCCGCTGTTACACGTGGCGCTGACGTGCGGCCGGGTCGGCCAGCGCGACGCCGGGGGTGGGCCGATTGAAATCGCCCAGCCCGTGCTGGTGCGGATGCACAGCCAGAACCTGTTGGGCGATGTGTTCGGTGACAAAGGTCAACCCAGCGGGCGCACGCTGCGCGCCGCCATGCGGATGATCCAGGCTGAGGATGCCGGCGCGGTGGTGTACCTGCGTCACGAAGGCATGGGCAAGGGACTGCTCAAACGGTTGCAGACGTTGCACCTTCGGCCGGATCAGGCCGTGCAGAACGCCGATCGCCCACAGATCGGCGCGGGATCACCGGACGCCGACAGCCACAAACGATCCGAACGCGGCGCGTACGGGATCGGCTCGCAAATCCTGCGCGACTTGGGGGTCCGCAAGCTTCGCCTGCTTACCAACCACCCGTTTCATCCGGCGGCGCTGAGGGGGTTCGGCCTGGAAATCAGCGAGTTCGTGCCCGTCCCCGAGTAAGCAACACGCACATGAACGCAACGATTTATACGGATCCCAGTTAGAAACAGCGCGTTGGTGCGACTTGAGCCCCGCATGGAAACCGAAGGTCCGCGAAGCGAAATGCGGGGCCGGCACCGGGTTACCACCCGGTGCTCCATAACGACGCGCTGATGATCCACACGGGGGACTGACCGTGACGGACGGCGTCAACTCAGCAGGCGTTCGAGGTCGTGCCGCGTCAGGCCGCGCAGCAGGTTCTTTTGGCCGCCGACGATCGCATCGGCCAGCTTCTTCTTCTTGATCTGAAGCTCGGCGATTCGCTGCTCGACCGTGTCCTCGCAGATCAGGCGGTAGGCGAAGACGTGTCGCGTCTGGCCGATGCGGTGGGCGCGGTCGATGGCCTGTTGTTCGACGGCCGGGTTCCACCACGGGTCGAGGATGAACACGTACTCGGCCGCGGTCAGGTTCAGTCCCAGTCCGCCGGCCTTGAGGCTGATCAGAAAGACCGGGCAATCCGGGTCGGTCTGGAACCGTTCGACGACGCGCCTGCGGTTTCGCGTCCGGCCGTCGAGGTATTCGTAGGGGATGTCGTGCTCGTCCAGCCGCGCCCGGACCAGCGCCAGCATCGACGTGAACTGGCTGAACACCAGCGCCTTGTGCCCTTCTTCGATCAGGTCGCGGAGTCGGTCCAGCAGCACCTGGAGCTTGGCGCTGGGCTCGTCTGCACGTTTGCGATCAATCAGAGCCGGGTGGCAGGCGGCCTGACGCAGCCGCAACAGCGCCTCGAGCACCATCATCGACGACCGGCCCAGCTTCGCTTGCGCCCTGGCATCCACCTGCCGAAGCAGCGAGCCGCGGTAGTAGCTGCGAAGCTGATCGTACACCTTGCGCTGGGCCGGCTCCATCTCGCACAGGATCGTCTGCTCGGTCTTCTCAGGCAGTTCGTCGAGCACCTGTTGCTTGGTGCGGCGAAGGATGAACGGCCGAAGCACCTGAGCGACTTGCGCAGCGACCTGGTGACTGGTCATGCCGTTGCGCGTCCCGTTGGGCTTGCCGAGGCGCGGTTGCAGCCCGTTTCGGATCAGCTTGGCGAACCGGGCGTTCGCGCCAAGCATGCCGGGGTTGAGAAACTCGAAGATCGACCAGAGATCGCCAAGGTGGTTTTCGACGGGCGTGCCGGTGAGCGCGAGGCGGTACGAGGTATCCAGCAGCCGCGCCGCCTTGGCCGACTGCGACGCCGGGTTCTTGATCGCCTGCGCTTCATCGAGCACCACGTATTCAAACCGGTGCTTCCTCAACTCGGCGATGTCGCGGCGCATCAGCCCGTAGGACGTGATGATGACATCGTGGTCGGCGAACGCGTCGCGGTGTTCGTGCCGATCCGCGCCGGCATAGACCTGCACACGCAGGTTCGGCGCAAACCGCTTGGCTTCGTCGATCCAGTTAAACACCACCGATCGCGGCACGACGATCAGCGTGGGGTGGCCGGGCCGATCGGTGTTTGCGCCGGTTTCGCCCTCGTCCACCGGTCGGCGGTCCTCAAGGGCACGGTTCTGGCCATAATGTGTGTCGAGCATCGCCAACACCTGGACGGTTTTACCCAGGCCCATGTCGTCGGCGAGGATGCCGCCCATGCCGAACCGCCGCAAGAACACCAGCCATCCCAGGCCGTCGCGTTGATAATGCCGCAGTGTGCCGCAAAACGTGGCGCTTGGGTCGAGCGGATCAACGCCGTCGAACTCACGAAGCCGCTGCCGCGCCAGGGCGAACTGCGCATCAACGTCGATCTGTTGCTGCCTGGCCAACAGCGCATCGAGGATGGCGGCCTGGCTGGTCTTGAATCGGATGTGATCGCCTTGGACCTTGCCCAGCGCCGTGATCAGGCCGTGCTGCTGGAGCCACTGCTGCGGCAGCAAGCCCTTGGACCCATCGCTGAGCGTGATCATCGCCTGGCCGGACCGCGCCGCGGCGAGGATTTCGGGCAGACTGATCACCTGTTCGCTGTCGCCGGCCTGGTAACGGATGCCCCCACGCAGCTCAAACCAATCCACGCCGCTGGTGACGCTGAAGCTGGGCGTGCCGGGGTTTCGAATGGCTTTATGGTCGGCTAAGACAACCCAGCCGCGACGGATCAACTCATCTATCGCCTGCGGCATGAGCCGGACCGGGAGCACCGCGAACGCATCGGGGTCGGCGCCGTTGATCGGGTTGTGTCGGAAGCCGATCGTCACGAGCGACGCCAACAGCTCTTGTTCGCGGCGGTGGTCGCGCCGGATCAGTTCGGTGTGTGCATCTTCGTCCGGATCGGCGACCGCCGCGTTGGCGTCGCGCTCGGTCACATCCGCACCGGTGGGCAGCCCGCCAACAAACCGGCTGCGCTGACCCGGCGTCACTCGATGATGGCGGTATGCGAACCACACCTTCGCTGTCAGATGCCGGCTCGCCGCCGTGCCGCCCGGCTGAGTTTGCCGCAAACCGCCGCTGAATAGCTCCATGTGCGGCACCGGTTCCACCCGCTGCTCAGTTCGCCCTATACCGTCAGGCAGATCAATCTCGGGCAGGTTCGGCAGCAGGTACAGCCGATCCAGAAAACGCGGCACGTCCTCACGCGGCACATGCATCGTCGCCGATTCGTCACGGCATGGTTGCTCATCGCGGAACTGAACCGCCCACCGAAACGCATCACGGTCGTCCAGCGGCGCCGCCTTGTCGTCATAGATCAATACCGCGTCGTCGCCGCCGAGCACAAGCTGCGGCCGGTCCACACTCATGCGTTGCGAGCCCCGGCGAAACTCGACGTTGATGTTCAGCCCATCGTCGGTCTTCGTGCCGACCAGCCACAGAACCCACGGCTGGTTGTCCGGCGCGTCCCACGACAGGACGACTTCGCCGCTTTCCTCGTCGTGCACGTAACATCTGCCGGTCTGGATCATACGGCGCAGCAACGTGCGCCATGCACCGGGAGGCAACCGGTAGGCCGAGTGCAACCTGTCGGAGCGGTAGAACTCACCGTTGTCGTATGCATCGACCCACGTGGCGCCCAGGATCAGTGCGCACAGCTCGCGGTCGATCGGGTCGGACAGCTCGGCGACGGTTTCCGTGTTGATCTTGAATCGTTTGAGCCGTCCCCAACCGGTGGCCGTGGGCTGGCACTGGCGGACCTCGACGACCAGGCCGTTATGCTGCCGAGACGGCTCGGGGCTGACCACGTAGCAGACCCGGCGTTGGTTGGGCAGCCCCACCGGTCCCTGGTCCTTAGGCGCGAATCCGACGGGACGAAGCAGGCTCAGTCGCCCGATCCAATCGGGCTCGGCTTGGCGCGACGGCTTGCGGTCGGCCTTTCGCTTGCGTGCTTTAGGAGGCGAAGGACTGACCCGGTTGATCGCATGTGGATTCGGATCGCCGGCGACGGCTTGTTGCACCTCCAACAGCGTGGCCCAGATGTGCTTGCAGTAGAAGCCGTCCCGAAAATGCGGACACGTGCAGGCGACATTGGCGGCCGGACCTTCGCCTCGGATCGTGACGGTGTACGTCCGGGTGCCGCGCACCCGCGCCCGCGCCAGTTCGCCTCGACGCGGCTCGACAAGTTTGACGCGGCCGTCCGACTGGTACGCGCGGCCACGCATTCGCACCTGACTGTCGAAATATGGCGACCACGTTTCGATCATTGACATGCGCCCGCTCCCGCGCCTCGGGGCACCAGGCAGATCCCGAATCTTTAAGTTTACAGTACACCCCACGCCAGAGCAATCCGCTGGAAACGAAAATCCGGCCAAACTGGTATAAGAATCGGCGATGTGGGACGCACTCCAGCCGATTCAGAGGCAGCTCGTGATTTTCACGCCTGTGGCGGCCGTCGTCGTGCTGGCCCTGATCTGGTCAGGTCCACTGCGTCCCAGGGCGCTGGACGCAGCCCCGCCGCGTGATGTGGGTCTGCGACCGATTGACCTGTGTGTCGGGCTGTTCATTTTCTTTTTCGGGGCGCTGCTCGAGGTGCAACTGTCACAGGTGTTCGGGTTGTTCCCGTTGCCTGAGGCAGCGGCGCAGGTCGAGCAACCATCGAACCAGGTAGCGGCCCAAACACTGCTGCATCAGTTTCTAACGGGGATGCCGGTGCTCATTTACCTGATGTGGCGGGCCGTTCAGGTCCCCGGAGGCCTGCGTAAGCTGGGATTGCTCCCGAGTCGTCCTGTTCGGGAGATGCTGATCGGGGTGGTCGGGGTTGTCGTTTGCCTCCCGCTGTTGATCGGCATCGGTACCTTGGCCGTCGCGCTGGGGATTCTGCTGGGCGATCCTGCACCAAGGATTGGCCACGATCTGTTACAAGCACTGGTTGATACCAGCTCGCCCTGGGCGACGGCCGGGATTCTGGTCTCGGCGGTGGTACTGGCGCCCGTGTTCGAAGAGGCCATGTTTCGCGGTTTGATTCAGACGACCCTGCTCGAACTCGGCGGGCGTCGCAAGCGATGGTCGGTGGTGGTCATTGTTGCGGCCTGGTTCGCGTTGATTCACCTGGGCGTACCGTGGCAGGCGCTGCCGGTGCTCTTCGTGCTCGGGTTGATCCTCGGCTGGCTCTACGAGCGAACGGGCAGCTTGTTGCCTTCAGTTCTCGTCCACGTGGGATTTAACGCCTTCAACGTTGGATACGTGCTGCTCGTTCCAGGCGTCGGCTAACATAAGAATGTGCATCATGGTCGGCGTGAAGAACATCGAATGGATCGGGGACGCGGCGACCGGGTATCTGCGGCTGCTCGATCAGACGCAACTGCCTGCGGCGACGGTGTATCTGGATTGCCGAACCGTGCAGGCGGTGTGGGACGCGATCAAGCGGCTGACGGTGCGCGGGGCGCCTGCGATCGGTATCGCCGCGGCATACGGATGTGTCATCGGGGCGCAGCGGGATGAGTGTGAGCAGGCGGCTGAACATCTGGCGACGAGTCGGCCGACAGGGATCAACCTCTTCTGGGCAATCGAACGGATGAAGACGGTGCAGCCGCGCACGGCCGAGGCGCTGCTGATCGAAGCGAAAAAGATTCACGCCGAAGACGCGGCCATGTGCCGACAGATCGGTGAACATGCGCTGGCGTTGGTGCAAGACGTGCTAAGCCGCAAGCGGTCTGGGATTCTGACGCACTGCAACGCGGGGGCGCTGGCGACCGGTGGGATCGGCACCGCCACGGCACCGATGTACCTGGCGCGCGAGCGGGGCATGCCCGTCAGGATTTACGTGGATGAAACACGGCCGCTCTTGCAGGGGGCTCGCCTGACCACGTATGAGCTTGACGCTGCGGGCATCGACGTGACGCTGATCTGCGACGGCATGGCCGCACAGGTCATGCGCGAGGGCAAAATCGGCATGGTCATTACCGGAGCCGACCGGATTGCCGCCAACGGAGACACGGCCAACAAGATCGGCACCTACAACCTCGCGGTGCTCGCGCAACACCACGATATCCCGTTCTACGTGGCCGCACCCAGTTCCACCTTTGATCTTGCGATCTCCGACGGCGGCGTCATCCCGATCGAGCAGCGTGCGGCAGAAGAAATCACCGAAGGTTTCGGCCGACGCACCGCTCCGCTTGATGTAAAGACGTACAGTCCCGCGTTTGACGTGACGCCACACGAGCTGATCCACGCGATTGTGACGGAGCGGGGCATCATCGAGCCGGTGAATCCGGAGCAGGTGCGTCGTGTGTTGAACAAGCGGTAGAACGCGCGTCTCCAACGGGATCACACCATCACCGACGCGAGCGGGACCAATTGGTCGACCAACTGGTCGCGGCTGTAAATCCTGGACAGGTCGATCGGCAGGGCCATGCCGTGGCTGTGGTCGCTGTTGAGGATTAGTATGGTGTCGCCTTCGGTTTCGTAGCCCATCTCGGCGGGCTGATGGCCCATCACGAACAGTTGGGTCTGCCACACTTCAGCCAACACGTCCGCCAGGTCCTGGGTGTGATTTCGGCCCCAGACCATGTTGTAGGCCGACCCACCGGGTGACAGGTCTTGGTCGGTCGGCACGCGGTCGATCACCGTGGTGTCGAACGTATTGAGCTGCCGCGGCGACGGCAGACTATGACAACAGAAGATTCCCTTGGGACACCGCACCGCCAGCAGCAGGCTCTTGATGAACTGCTTCATCGCGTTGCGCACCTCGTCGGCATCGTCGGCGTAGATGAAGTCAACGCCGTCGTCGAAGCTTTCGACCACGTTGCTGCTGCCCTTGAGGATGCCCCCGCCGCCAAGCTGGCTCAACTCGTGGTTGGCCTGAAGCAGATGGACCCGGTCGGGATAGTCGAGCTTGAGGGCGGCGACGCGCGCGAGGGTGCGGATCGACAGGTCCCGGCCGTTGATCCGGTGTGGGCCGTGCACGATCTCGTGCAGGATCAGGTGGCGGTCCTGATGGTTGGTCAGGTCGGCGAGCTTGAGCAGTCGTTGCAGGTTCAGTCCGTTGTCGTGCAGGTCGCCGCTCATGATGAGCCGGCCGGTGTTGGGCAAGACGACGGTGGCGCCTTGGCGGCCGGATGCCTTGAGGTTGGCCCGGGCCGCCTGCCGGAACAGGTCGATCACCACCTTGGGGTCCTGCAGGTCATGGTCTGCCCCCGGAAGCGGCGGCGCAGCGGCGTAGGGCTCGTCGTTCGGCATCATCGGTAGTATGCTTGATTTATGGCATCGTGACCAGTCGTGTAGTGGTCGGTGTCGGCCACGGATGGTCGCGGCGTTGGGGCCGATCTGGCCAAGCCGATGCAATAGAAAACGATTTGCCGCGTTAGGATCAGAGCGAGGCGTGAATGGACCGTCACGAGCCCGCTGACCCGGGGCTGGAACAGACACTCGCCCGGGCCCGTGATGGGGACGGTGACGCCTGGGCCGTGCTGGTCAACACCTACAGCCGGAGGGTGTATGGCCTGCTGGTGCGGCAGTGCGGTGACCGGGAGTTGGCCGAAGAGATCACCCAGGCAACGTTCGTCAAGGTGGTGACAAAGATCGGCCGGTACACCGAAAAGGGTCGGTTTGAAGCGTGGCTGTTTCGCATTGCGATGAATCTTCTTCGCGACGAGATGCGAAGGCGCAAGCGTCAGGCCCGGACGATTGGCATGAGCCACAACGGTGCCGATCGGGCAACAAGATCGTCGTCGAATCATGGAGGCGCATCGGACGCCGGCGAGTGGGCGGCGGCCGAGCAAAGGGCCAGTCATTTTCGCCGCCCGTCGGAACTTGATCCGTCGGAGCAGGTCAGCCGCGCCGAACAGGTCGATCGGTTACGCCGTGCGATCGCCACGATGAGCGATTCGGACCAGGAGCTTTTGCACTTGCGATACACGGCCGGATTGAGTTTCGCACAGATTGCCGACGCGCTCGACCAGCCACTGGGCACCGTCCTGGCGCGAGGCCACCGGGCACTTGGAAAGCTCAAGAAGCTGATGCAGCAAACCCATGCTTAGGTTGCTGCCAACTGTGGTGAACCCCATGAGGTCACAACACCAACCAGACGAAACGGACCCGCGGCTCAACGGCTTGCTGCGTGATGCGCTGTCACCGGAGTCGATTCCCGGGGGCGTACCGGCCGATCTGGCCGACCGCATCATGGCGGCCACTGGCGACAAGCTTGTGCCTGGGCGGCCGTCGGTGATCGCCCGGATCGGCCTGCGCCGATTGGGCGCCGTCGCCGCGGCCGTCTTCGTCGCCGTTTCGGTTGGCATCCTGATCACCGCCGGTTCGAGCGTGAAGACCGCGCGATCGCTGAACGAAATCGAGGCCGATCTGCAAACGCTGGCTGCTTACCCGGGACTGAATGAGCCGATCGATCAGGAACTTAGACTCCTCGAAATGGAGATGGACCTGACGTTCGCCGACGTCGGGTTCGACCTCGACCGCCAAGCGCTGGACGATGAACTGAACCAATGGGAACAGGAACTGGAACAGGACCAGTTTGAGATTTTTTGACCACGATCGAGTGCACATACCGCGATTCGCTCAACCACCTCCGTGCCGACCGTTCATCTTCGACGGCCGTGGAACGAAAGGATGACACCATGCTCGCACACAGAATGACAACCATCGCCGTGATGATTTGCCTGGCCGCTGTGTTGTCGCCGCCGGCCTTCGCCCAGGATCGCCCTGCGGAGCGCGAAGACGACGCGGCCGAGTACCGTGACGACGATCACCCGCAACCGCCGGGCCGCCGCCCGGCCGACCGTGGCGGTGAATTTCACCGACGCCCGATGCGCGAGCACGGCCCCGGGGCGCCACGTTTGACCCCCGAGCAGATCGAGCAGCGGCTCGAAATCCTTGAGCAGCTTCATCCCGAACTGGCCGAGCGACTCCGCAAGCAGATCCAGGAACACCCCGATCGCGTTCGCGCCATGATGGAGCATCATTGGCCGCGGATTCGCCATTTTATGGAGCTGAAGAAGAGCGATCCCGAGATGTTTGAGCTGAGAACCGAGGACCTTCGGTTGGCCCGGCGATCGGTGGAACTGGCACAACAGTTCAGGGAGGCTCAGATGCAGGGCAAGGAGCAGGAAGCGGAGGAATTGCTCGAAACGCTCCGTGACAACCTTGAGGAGCATTTTGAGGTCCGCCAGGAGAGCCGCGGGCGCGAGTTGGAGAAGCTCGAACGCCGTCTCGAGGAAATGCGCGAAAAGATTGAACAGCGGCGTGAGGCGCGAGAGGAACTGATCGAGCAGCAGATGGAGCGCCTGACCGGATTGCCCGAGCACGCGCGGCCTGAGTGGTGAGTCTCAGCGTGCCGCGGCAAGTTCGGTGGCCGGGTCTGCCATGCCGGCGGCCTCAAATGCGGCGCTGCGGCGGCGGCAGGCGTCGCACCCCATACACGGCCGGTCCGGGTGCAACTGACACGACCACGCCAGCAGCCACGGCACGTCGAGCTGACCACCCAACTCGATGACCTGGCGATCCGTCAATTCCAGCAGCGGGGTCTCCACCATGGGTGGAGCCCCGGCCGGACCACCAACGCCCGGCTCCAGTTGCCCCAGGTGTTGGACCAGCACCATCTGTTCGGTCATGCGTGCGACGCGATCAAAATCACCGTTGACCTGCGCGGGCCAGACCAAGCGGCTTGCCCTAACCGCGATGGCGTGTGCCAACGCGGCCAGCAGGATTCGAGGCTGAGCCAGCGGTGCCGAAGGGGATGCGCTGCCATCGGTAATCGCCTCGTCGGCGACGGGCGTGGTCCCATCGGGTCGCCACAGGTCCGGCAGTTCCAACTCGATCACCCGCTTGAGTTCGAAGTGCTCGGCCTGACGACGCACGTATTCGCGGCGAACCCCCGCATTGTACCGGTGGTCCCTTATGTGGAGCAGCGTGACCGGGGGGCGTTCCGATGCGCTCAGAACCACGGCCGTGGCCACCAGGCTGCGCAATCCGCCGCTGGTCAGGATGACGGTTTTTTCGGCGTGCATAGTCAGGTTATCGGCCGCTAAGGCCATTGCGGTGCAATGAAAATTCAATGCTCCGGGCCCCGGGTGTGCCTGCGGTGTGTCGCGCGTGGGGGTTGACACTGTTCTGCAGTCCCGACAGACTCTGGGCTGTGCCCGCGTATGAAGGAATCGGTCATGAGTCTGCTGGTGTTTGAGCACCACCCCGACGAGACGCCGGCCGTCTTGGGCAGCATCCTGCAAAGCTACGGCCACCGGCTTCGCGTGGTTGAACTGGACGAAGGTGATGCGGTGCCGGTCGATCTCGACGATGTGGACGGCATCGTGAGCATGGGCGGGCCGATGAACGTCGATGAGGTCGGCCGGCACCCGTGGCTCGAGCCGGAGATTGCATACCTCAACACGGCGCATCAGGCGGGCGTGCCGATCGTCGGCGTGTGCCTGGGGGCGCAGTTGGTCGCCAAGGCCCTGGGCGGTGACGTGGCGCCGATGAAAGAGCCCGAAGTCGGCTGGCAGAACGTCAGGCTCGCATTCGGCGGCACGATCGACCCGATCTACACCGGCATCGGCTGGGACACGATGCAGTTTCACACACACAGCCGGCAGGTGACCCAACTGCCGCCCGACGCCACGCCGCTGGCCGGGTCGAAGATGTGCCGGTGCCAGGCGTTCCGGGTCACCCTGACCACCTACGCATTCCAGTACCACTTCGAGTGGGACATCCAGGCGTTGATGCGGGTAGCAACGGATGGCCTTGTCAAAGAGGCCGGCACCAGCACCGACCGGATCATCGCCGATTGCCGTACGTATTACGATGACTACCGCCGTCTCGGCGATCGCCTGTGTCACACGATCGCAACCGTGCTGTTCCCGATTGTCAAAACGTGAGCCGCACGCGGCGAACGGGGACCGATTGTTCGCCGGCGTCTGGTGTTTGTTCTGTCATGGGGCCGACCCGATCCATACTCACGCTCAAGCTGCCGGCCCGGTTCGACCTGGCCAGCGCCGTGTGCCGTTACGGCTATTTCCTGCTGGCGCCGAATCGTTGGGACCCCCGGACGCGCCGCCTACACCGGCCGCTGCAAGGCCACAACGATCGGATCATTCACGTCACGATCAGCCACGCGCCAAGCAGCGACAGGCTGCGGATCGTTTGTGACCGACGCGTCCGACCGGATGAGCGGCCGCAGATTCGCCGCCATGTAGCGCGCATGCTGCGTCTTGACGAGGACTTTGCCGCCTGGCACAAGCTGCACCCGGCCGCACGCCGCGCTCGGTTCGATCGACTATTCCGCTCACCCACGCTCTTCGAGGACATTGTCAAGACCATCACCGGGTGCAACGTAACCTGGCCGAACACCATCCGTATGAACACGCTATTGTGTGAGAAGGTTGGCGGCGGCGCGTTCCCCACACCCAAACAGCTCGCGGCTGTGCGACCCGGCACGCTCAAAGCACGTTGCAAGGTCGGGTACCGTGCCGAGCGAATTGTCCGGCTTGCACGGCAGGTCGTTCGCGGTGAACTCGACCTCGACTGGTTTGAAAACCCCACCCACTCCACTCAAGCGGTGTATGATCGGCTGCGCAAGATCCACGGCATTGGTCACTACGCCGCGGCAAACCTGTGCCAACTGCTGGGCCGATATGATCGGATCGCCATCGACACCGAGACCTACCGGCACTTCCGCCAGGTGCACCAGCTATCCACGCCCGACGACCCCAGGAAACTGCACCCGACCATCGAGGCGCACTTCGCCCGTTACGCGCCCTATCAGTTTCTGGCCTATTGGTTCGAGCTTTGGACCGGTTACGAGAAGCGATTCAACGACGCCCGCACTTGGACCGCGACCGACCCCGCCATGGGCATCACCGCCGCCAACCTCAAGTGATCGCCACGCCGGCGGCGGACACGCCGACGACGGCGATGCCCGCGCGGTCGGCCGCGGCCAGCAACTGTGGCTTGTCCAGCATAATCACCCGGTGCGCTTCGATGGCCAGGCACGACGCGCCCGCACGCTTGAGGTTGTCGATCGTCGCCGGGCCCACCGTCGGCACGTCCAGACGCATGTCCTGGTCGCTCTTGGCCGTCTTGATCAACGTCCAACCGCCCATGCGGCAAAGCTCGCCTCCACGTGCAATCATGCGGTCGGTTCCCTCGATCGCCTCGACCGCGACCACCTCTCGATCCTTCACCGCGATCGACTGGCCGATATCCAGCTCGTTCAGTTGCTTGGCCAGCGGCCAGCCGAACTCAATATCAGCCATCTGGCTGGCGCCGGGTCGGCGCGAGGTCATGACGCCCTCGTCGGCCAGGTGTTCGGGGATGTATTTGGTTGAATCGATCAAAGTGATGCCGTTCCGGGCCAGCTCGTCGGCCACCGCGCCGAGCATCGCGGCGTTGCGCTTGTCATGCCGCAACACACGATACCAGAGTCGGGCCGCCCGCCAATCCGGCACGTGGCGCAGCACTCGGAACGGCTCATACATCCGCGCCTTGCGGACCCGGCCGATCATCACCGCTTCGCCGGCCCCCCAACGACGCAGCAGGCTGATCCACCGGCCGATGCGGGCGATGCGCGCCTTGGCAAAGCGGTCGCACATCTCGGGCAGGTCGGCGTCGTATTGATCGGTCAGGCCGACGCACGCCACCTCTCGCCCCGCGGCCCGGATCCCCTGGGCCGTCAGAATCGGCAGCCGCCCCTGCCCCGCAATCAGCCCGATGGTCGGGTCAGCCATGGCCGGATCATAGCATGAGATCGCGTCTGGCAGCCGGTTGAACCGTTTGGCGAGCGGCGAACCATAACACTAGTGCGCGCAGTGCGCTCGGCCAAGGTCACGGCCCCAGCGGTGACTGATCAATGCCGCTAATACGCGCGGACAACGCCGACGACGATGCCCTGGATCTGGCAGTCGTCCACCCAGATCGGTTCGAACGCTTCGTTGGCCGGTTGGAGGCGGATGCGGCCGCGGTCACGGTAGAACTTTTTGAGTGTGGCCTCGCCGTTGTCGAGCAGGGCGACGACAGTCTGGCCGCTGCGGGCGGTATCGCGCTTTTCACAGATGACGTAGTCGCCGTCGCGAATCTGCTCGTCGATCATCGAGTCGCCCCGGACGCGAAGCACAAAGGTTTGGCCGGTGCCGGCCCGCCGCGACGCCGCTGCGCGGGAGACAAACAGGTCTTCGAGGTCGAGGTGCTCGCGGTCTTCAACGGCTTCGATGGGCGAACCGGCTGCGATCGTACCGACCAGGGGCAGCTTCGTCGGGCGGTCGTCCGGCAGCTCAAGGTCGGGGTCAACCTCCAAAGAGCGAGCCTTGTTCGGGTCGCGCACGAGCGCGCCTTTTTTGATCAGCGCTTCGACGTGCTCGAAGACGGTGACCTTGCTGACGCCCAGTTCGTCGGCCAGTTCCTGCATGGTCGGCGAATAGCCTTGCGCCAAGCGCAGGTCGCGGATGCGGGTGAGGATGTGCAGTTGTTTGGGGGTGAGGTTCATCGTGCTGTCCCTTTGTGATGGCGGGGCGGGCGCCGGTGCCGAACGATTGGTGGTGTCCTGCCGGCGGGACGCTGCTCGTCCGCGGCTGGGTGCAACGGAGCTGTTGTTGCATTTGTTTGAGGGTGTGCCGTTGGGCCGCCAGCCAGGTCGCGAGCGAAGCAGCCTGTTGCGCGGTGGTGTGATCGAGCGAGGCGCGGGCGGTGCGGGCGGTATAGGTGCCGGTGATCGGCGGTGGTGCTGACCGTTCGAACCGGTCGGGCCGGCGGGCAATGGGGCCCGTGGTCAGTGGCGGCGTCGCGGTTGAGTTGCTGGTCTGGGCATGGCGCGGGCTGCCGCCGCGTTTGGGCAGGCGGATGTCTCCAGCCAAGCCCGAGCCCGCCTCGCCGTCGCTCTGCTGAGCCAGTGGTGACCCGGTGCTGCGGACGAGCGAGCGGCCTTGAACCAGGTATCGGCTCTGGTAGTCGCCGCCGGGGCCGAGGATCAGCAGTGGGGCAGACATCATCGCATCGTCTCTGTAGGGGTATACCGTTGTCCAAGCCCCTACATCTTGGGCCCATCTTCAGGTCGTCCGGTTTTGATTCGACCATCCCCATGGCGATCCTTGAAACTTTCGCCGCCTATTTGTTTGGTCAAAGTTAACATAAAATCATCCGAACGTCAACCCCTGTCTGGCAGAGCCTAGCGGGTATTGCGGTGACGCAACGGAATTGCCGCATCTTA
>JAZGCX010000281.1:0-4169 GCA_036477175.1 Phycisphaeraceae bacterium | reverse complement strand
ACCTTGTGCACGACTTGGGCTCAGAGCAGTCGCTGCTGCACCTGCGCTGGCTGATGAACCCGGCGACTGCCTCGGGGGGCTGGGTGATCCTGTCTTTTGGCTTCGATGCTGCCGGCGACCAGGTGTTTCGAGTCACCTATGACGCCGCGACGAAAGCGATCAGCGTGAATCTGGCGACGGGCGATGCGCTCGCGGCAACGCTGCCGTCGGATCTGTCGTGGCACGCGATCGAACTGAAGATCGACACCGTCGGTGGCAACGCGGCGCTGTGGATCAACGGCGTTTCCGTCGATACGGCCAGCGGCGGATTCGGTTCGTTAACGACGCGCACGGTCTGGCTCGGCGGCATCCTGAAGGACGCCAACGCGAGCGGCGACCTGTATCTAGACGAATGGGTCATCGCTCAGGCGTACATTGGACCGGTATTGGTCGCCACAAGCAGTGATTACGCCGACGACCCGACCCGATGGCTCGTCGTCTACAATACCGCCGACGCGGATTCGGTCGCTTGGTCAGAACACTACCGGCAGGCGCGAGGTGTCCCATTTGCCAACCTGCTCGGCCTTAATCTGCCCACCGCTGCCGGTGCCCATCGACACTAGCAGCCCCACCGACCCTCGATCGGGAAACGCTGCAGTTTCGGATTGACTCAGTGTCACCGTCATCAGACCGCCGCCGTTCCAACGTCGAAATGAGCAGTAATGCGCGAAGACGAAAGGAAACTCTCATACACCGCAGCCTCGTCGATCACGCCATCGAATGAGCCCGTACCAGCGGTCCGGGTCGCGCCGACGACAAAATTCGCATCAGAAAACACATGCAGGTTATCGGTATCAGTCTTAAAAACGCCGTCGATCCACATACTAATCAATCCAAACGCCTTGATAACCGCTAGGTGATGGCTAACTCCATCGTTGAATGGACCCGGGGCAAGCAGCATGGCTGTTCCCCCCAGGCGGTATTGGATGGCCCCGCCTGTTGTCAACCGAAGCAGCCATCGATTGCCATCATTGGCTTTGAACTGACCCATTAGGCTGGTGTTCGACGATGCTGAACTCTTGAACCAGCACTCAAACGTGTACGCTTGAGCGCCTCCGTCATCCGTCTTGACTAGCACGGTCCCGCTATCCATCACACTGAAAGAACCGAACTGTACCGCGGTGTCGGGGTCGAGCGTGAGCAGTCCGGCTGCGCCCAACGTGGGATTGTTTTTGTATTGGCCGTTACCGTTACCGGTCTCGTCCACAGCCGTGATGCCGCTGGGTTCACCGAGCCGCCAGTAACGGATCGGGTTGTCGGCCATGACCTCGTCACGATAGGCGAGCCTGGTCTGGGGGCCCTGGGCTAATTCACCCCAGTCAGGTACCTCGAAGTCGATGTGCTTGAGAATTGTCATGCATCACTCTCGGAACGAGCAGCGAATCGTATGGGGTCAAATGTTGAAGATGGTCTCGAATCGGCGGTCAAGGATGTCGGTGATCTGCCCGGCGTTGAGCGTGACCTCGGCGAGCTTGAGGTGCGTGCCCGTGGGCCAGCCCGCCGCGTCCGTGCCTACCCCGACCGCTGCCGCGCCGCCATTGTCGAACAGCCAGATGTAAGCGGTGTCGTTGTTGAACGTTGTAAGGTCGGTGGTGCCACCGGCGTAGACCAACACGGTGCCGGTGAGCGTGGCCCGGCCGGGCGCGATGCGCACGGTAGTATCGCTGGCGTCATCCCGGTCGACTCGCAGCGCCGCGGCCGACGATTCCGCCAACAAGTGCAAAGTACGCACGAGCCATTCGTAGTAAGGCTGCAAACCGTTGGGGGGATACTCGAATCCCGTGGTGCCGTGACGGGTGCCGACAAGGCCCGCGATCTGTTCGGTGGTCAGTTCCTCGATAGCCATGACGATTCCTTCTGTGCAGCGTGGGTCACTCCGGCTGATTGGCGCGGATCACGACCAACACAATGATGTTGGACGCTTCATTGGCGACGGTGCCGACGACCGTGCGGGTGATATCGACGGTAAGCACGTCGCCGCGCTGGACGTTCTCTGTGCCGTCGGACTTGATGACCGCGGCTGTGCCGCTGCCTTGGGCAGTACTGCGGAACCCGGCGCCTGCGGCGACGGTGATCTGGGGATCGGTGCTGGTCAGGGCAACGCTGTTGACCTTGGCTGTGGCGCTGATGCCGTCGGTGCTGGTGTCGGTGACAAGATTGGTTCCCAGCGAAAGGATCACGTTAGTGACCACGCCGTCGATCGGCACGATCCCCATGATTTTGTTTGTCTGACTGGCAACCAGGTTACCCTCATGAGCGAACTGGGCGTGGGCCGTCCCGACGAAGTTGTACGTCTCGCCATTGAACCGTTGGCTGAGGAAGCCGTTGTTGAGATTCGGTAGCAGCACCAGGTCATCGGCCAGGACATTAGGCACGCTCAGCACCAGCCCAACGTTGGCACTGGAACCGCTGTTATTGTTGAACAGAATGAAGTAGACCTCACTATCGGCGTCTTGAAGAACCTGAAGGTGTCGGTGCTCGCTGTCAGCCGTGGAGGTGGGACCGCCGGTGAGCGTGTTGAGTGCAAGCGAATCGACGGTCGCATTGATGCCAGAAAGCGCCTGGTTGATCTCAGCGATTGTGGCGCTGAGGCCGAGCGTCGCGAGCGTCGGCACGAGGAGAAATGATTCACCGCGTAGGTCGGTCAGCGAAGTAATAGTGGTGGGATCTGTGACGATTTCGGCAAGAGGGACAAACGTCGTTCGGTCGCTCGGCAGACCTGACGTACCGGTCTGCAACGTACCGGTCGAATCAAGCCAGATATGCGTGGTGGCGTTGGGCGTGACGGCGAGATCGGTCGTGCCGGTGTAGTCGTGAGGGCCATCGTTGATGTAGCTCCGGCCCGGGCGCACGCCGATCGTTAGATCGCCGTCCGGATAAACCCGCAGATCGTTCGCCCGTTCGGCAACGACAAGCAGCCGTTGGAGCATCTTTCTGAACTCGAGGTGGTACGGGCTGCGACCGGTTGGGATGTACTCCACGCCGGTGGCTGCATCTTGGCTTAGTGCCAGCAGCGTCGCATCATCGGGGTAACGTTCAGGCATGACCGTATTCCGTGTGAGGTGGTTCGTGACATCATTTCAGGACGCGATCGGTCGCCACCCGGTGTCATGCTGTCCACGCAAGCGTGAAGTCAGAGTTGATTGTGAACGTGTCGGGCGGCGGCGGCAGTTGATCGATCAGGACGCCTTCGATTGAAACTGGATCAGCAATTGTTTGTCCGCCAGCGTCGGTCCCGGTAACGAGCAAGTCGTGCGATCCGGTTTGCAGGTCGCCGCGTTGCCAGCGCCACGCAGTGCCGTCTGTGCCGAGTGGGCCCATACCCAGTTCGCCGCGGCCAAGACCCGGGCCGGTGATTGCGTCGTGCCCAAACCCGTTCAGGCCGAATAGTGCTCCAAACCCGCTGCGTGTTTCGTCGGCCGGCCACATCGGGCCGCGGTCGAGTGCTTCGCCGTCCACAGACACCGTGACCTGTGTGTCCACCGGCAGCTGCTCGTCACGGATCAGTATGACGGTCGCCGCCGACTGCACCCCTGGGTTCCACGAGGCCAACCGGTCGGGCCGACGGCACCACAGCTGATCCGGTTCATCCGCCGGCACGGCCAACAGCTCAATACGGTGGGGGCGGCCACGATCAATCATGAGCCACATCTCGCGTTGCGTCGGGTCCGTGGTCACGTCGATCAGCTCACCGTCGAGATAGACCTGAACGAGGCGGTCACCCTGCTGCGGCGCTGACCACCACAGATGCACCAGGGCAGGGTGCTCGCCGGCTTCAGTCGTGACCGGTCGAGCCAGCACAACCTTGAAGATGTCTTGTGTAGCGATGTCGGTGCTCATGGGGTTGCCTGGAGGTAGTTGATCCGGTACGGGGTGCGCCAGCGTGTGCCGACTCTTGCCAGTGGTTGCGGATCGAAGCTGATCATCACGGTGTTGGGCCACGATCGGCCGGTAACGTCGATCAGTTCGTGCGAATGGCCGTCGAGCTTCGATTCAATTGCGTCGGTGAGGTTGCGCATCTGTGTCGGATCATCAGCGAGCAAGTCGCCCGTTTGAGTGATTGCTCGGCCGTGCACGCCTTGACTGCTCAGTTGCACGCCGCGCGACCTGGGTGTTTCGTGGAGCACGTG
>JAZGCX010000280.1:0-6026 GCA_036477175.1 Phycisphaeraceae bacterium | reverse complement strand
TCAACCACCTCAGGAGCCCGGTTGGCCAACTCCGCTGCCAGGGCGTGCAGCCGCTCAACGTCGCGCGCGTGGGCCTTGATCTCGACGTTGACCGCCATCTTTCGGGCGTCCTGCGTGTTTTGTCTGGTCGGCAAGGCTTCACGCTCACGTGCCTGGGCCCGCCACAGCCCGGCGGCAGATCCACACCGGTCAGTCTACCACGCCAACCGCCACGCGGGCGAAACCAAAGCCCTGATAGTACGCCATTTACAGCGGCTGGCCGCCCGGCCGGCGCCCCTGCTCAACCACAAAGCATCGCACCACGGGCTTGCATTCTCCGGCGGATTCGAGCATCTTGGTCACCACGGCGTTCGACCAGGTAGCTGATTGGGCTTCATCCGAGCAGTCGAAGGTCTGCCGAGCGTAATATCGGCTTGAACAACCGCCCCGCAATTATGGAAGGCTAAAGCCCGACGCCAGCGACCCATCCGTCTGTCGATGTAAGGAGATATCGACATGAGCCAGGAATGGAATCCACAGCAGCAGGCTCCCCCAGCGGAACTTTATCCGGGTCAACCCAATCCGGGCCATCCCAAGCCTGAACCCCGGCCGCAGTTCCTGCGGAAGCTTGTGAACAAAGCACACGCCCTGATGCGGGGCCGATACCGCTGGGCCGGCCTCGCCAGTGTGGGCGGCTTGATCCTCGGCGCGGCCCTCGGTTACCTCTCGACTGAACCGATCTATCGCAGCAGCGGACTGCTCGAGGTCCAGCCTGCCCTGCCGTCGGTGCTCCACCTGACAGACAAAAGCGAAGTGATGCGGCTGTACGAACCGTTGATCGAGCGGCAGCTCGCGGTCATCCGCAGCCGCGAAGTGATTGAGCGGGCGCTGGATAGCGACGCGTGGCAGGCGCTGGGGCGCGGGCAAACCGACGCCGACGTTGAGTCATTCATCAACGCCCTCGAAGTCGCCCAGCCCGAAGGTTCGCGGTTCCAGATTGAGGTGGCGTTCACCGACTCGGATCCGCGCGCCGCCGCCGCCGCCGTTCAAGCCGTGCTTGACGCCTACGAACAGGCTTTCGCCGATCGCGACCGGTCTGAAAAGTCGCACAAGATCCGACTCATCGTGCAGCGACAGCCGGAGCTTCGGCAGCGATTGGCAACGATCAACGCACAGATTTCGCAGCTCACTGATCCGATCGGACCTGTGCCGATCGAACAACTGTACGCTTCCAAATTGTCGGAACTGAATCGGATTGATTCTCTGCTGAAAGCCACCCGGGCCGTCCTGAAGACGGCGCAAGCGAAGACCGCGACCGGCGGGCAGGCCCAGCCGCTGGCCGATCAGCTCCTTGCCCAGCTTGCGCGGGTCGATCCGAAGTTCAACGACCTGCTCCAGCAGAAACAGGACATCGAACGGACCCTGACCAAACTGCGTCGGCGGCTGGGGGGCAACGCGCCAAGGATGGTCGACCTGCGGAGCGAACTGCGGTGGACGAATCAGCAGATCCGGCGATATGTGGGCACCTCCGAACCCCTGACCGGAGGGGCGTACCGGCTCGGGGCGGGCGACGCGTCCGTATCGCCGCTGACCGTCGCCGATCTGCACAAGCGAGAGGATCGCCTGCAGCCTCTGCACAAACAGGCCAGCACCGAAACCGCTGCATTGGCGCAAACCAACGCGCAGGTCCAGGCCCTGAAAGCAGAAGCCGACGCGATCAGCCGGCAGATCAATGAGGCCCAGCGCCGTGTGGAACAGTTGAACACGGCGGGTCAGCTCGACGCGCGGATCAACGTGCTGGACCGTGGTGCCCTGCCGGTCGCTGCGTCCCGAGATGCTCGGCGGCTTCGGGCGATGTTCGCCGGCGGCGCCGGGGTCATCCTCGGGCTGGGCATCGTGCTGCTGATCGCGGCACTGGACCAACGCATGCTCTGGCCCGACAACGCCACGCTCAGTGACCCGTTCACTCCGCTGCTAGGGACAGTGCCCGAGATCGCATCGGACCACCTGGACCCCCAAGACGCAGACCTGACCGCGCTGTGTATCCATGAAATCCGAGCACTGCTGCAGATCGGCGCCAAGACCAACGACGCCAAGGCCTTTGCGATCACAAGCCCCAGCAAAGGCGCCGGCAAAACCAGCCTGACCGTGGGATTGGCCTCGTCGTTGGCGCTGTCGGGCACTCGGACGCTGTTGATCGATTGCGACCTGGCCGGTCGCGTACTGGCCAGGCAACCTGCCACCGCAAGCCGCAGCGGCGGCAAGGCTCAATCGCCAACGACCAACAGCGAACGTGAAGCCGACTGGCCGATGATCGACGTGTATCAGGACCCCGCCGATACGAGCCGCGTTCAGAGCCTTGACCAGGTCATGCTCCAGATGGGCTACCTGACCAGGAACGACGAGGAAACCTTTCTGGCCCCGCATGACACGAATGCCGGGATGCTCAGCGTGCTCGAAGGCTCGCCACTGGAACAGGGCGTGATCGAAACCAACGTCCCGGGGCTTTCCATCCTGCCGGCGCTGTCCACGCAGGCGAATGACATCGGCAGGATGTCCGGCAAGTTCATCCGGCGGCTGATCGACGAGGCCCGATCGAAATACGACATTATCCTGTTCGACACCGGGCCGATCCCCGGCAGCGTCGAGGCGTTGTTCGTCACCAGCGAGGTGGATGCGGTGGTCCTGGTCGTCTCGCAGGGCGAACAGCAGAGCCGTTTTGACCAAACGGTGTCGCACCTGCGGATGATCGGTGCGCGGTTGGCGGGCACGGTGTTCAACCGGGCTGCAATGAAAAACGTGAGCCTGCAGGCGGCGTCAAGAGGTCGGCGCGCCCGGACGAGTAAGGTGCAACCGCTGCCATCGGCTGCGACCCGGGCGCCGCGCCCGCAGGCTGCATTGCCGACCGGCTCGGGGATCCTCGCCGCTGCCGTTCAGGCCCAGGCCAAACCGAGCATCGGGTCGGACGTGCCCGGCTCATCCGATGTCGGTCAAGACGCGGACACCAGCGCCGCACCCGATATATCGCCAAACGCCGTGACACCCCAGCGCGGTGAGGCCGAGGACCCCGGTGGCGATGAACGGGCTGAACTGGTTCAGGAGTTAGCTAATGCCGCCGTCGGTCAGGCGCACGGCGAACCGGCCCTGCACGCCGGGCAGGCGGACGACGACCCGGCCGGCGACGAACTGGCCCGAAGGATTCAGCAGATGCTGGATGACGCCGCCGTGAAGGCAAAGAGCCATTCGTGAGCCAAATGGTGCAGCGGGCCGCGGCCTAAGAAGCGACGGCCGGCTCCAGACTTGGGGCTTACTTATGAGAACACCGGGCGGACACAACCGTCATCAACAGACCTCTTGCTGATTCATTGAGGCACAAGCCATGATGCAGAACCGACTGTCAATGCTGACCACAATCATCCTGCTGCTGGGCAGCGGTGCCGCAACGGCGCTGGGCCAGTTTGACGCCACCACAAAAGCACCGCACGACGTCGAACTGGCGTTTTCCATTTCTGGCCGGATTGCCTCGATCAAGGTTGAGCCCGGGATGACCGTCGAAGCCGGTCAGACCCTGATCGAACTGGACGACCAAGGGCATCAGGCCCAGTTGGAGCTGGATCGGCTCCAGGCCGAGAGCGACGTGCAGGTGCGGGTGGCTCAGCAGCGTCTTGAACTGGCGAAACTCGACGAACAGCGGTCCAAGCAACTGATCCAGTCCGCCGAGCGGACGCAGGCGGCGCGGAAGCTGGCCGAGCTGGAACTGGAGCAGGCCCGGCAGCAACACAAGCAGGCCGAACAACGGTTTCGACTGGCTAAAGCCCGCCACGACCAATACGCCCTGCGAGCCCCGACGGATGGCACCATCGAGCGGGTCTTCGCCTCACAGGGCCAACTGGTCAACGCCGGCCAACCAATCGTGCGCGTGCTGCAGAACCAGACGCTGTGGGTTGACGCAGCCGTCCCGACTGAGCAGACGTACGACCTGAGCGTGGGGAGCCCGGCCT
The DNA here is from genome assembly GCA_036477175.1 of Phycisphaeraceae bacterium. GTDB lineage: Bacteria > Planctomycetota > Phycisphaerae > Phycisphaerales > Phycisphaeraceae > JAZGCX01. Next base: position 2,046 of record JAZGCX010000280.1, on the reverse strand, counting down.
GGGTTCTGCCGCAACAACCCTATTACGATCAACCGATCGAGGGTCGAATCATTCATCTAGCTCAGGTCATCGACGCCGAGACCGATACGCGCCGGGTGCGGGTGCAGATCCCCAATGAAATCGGGCTTCTGGTCGGTGCCTACGTGACTGTGACCTTCCAGAAGCCCGCCCCTCAGGCTCGTGACGCCAACGCCCGGTCAGGCACCCCCACTGAACCATGATTCACGACCTCAAAGTTCGCTTTGCCAATCGAGCGAGAGAGTTTACCCGGCGCCGGCCGGCGGCCTTTCGGCTCGCCGCCGATCGAGTCTTGACACGTCCTGACGACCACCAAAGGTTCCACCGCAGTAACACGCAATACGCCCGCAGCGGTCTGGCCGATTACCTGTTTGCCACGTCGGGTCAACCCTCCGACCCGGATGAAGTCTTTCCACGCCTCCGCTGGGGCGGCCAGTTTATCTTTATCTCAAAACGCCAGCGTGAAGCTGAGCACCGGCTGCAACAGTACCGGGCCTGCGATGAATTCCTGATCGACACAGACATGCAGGTCATTTGCGAGCCTCGGTTACACATCCGCTGGGATCGATTCCAGGCGAAGTACTACTTTTTTGTGGCTCGCAAGATCGCGCTGACTCGGCCGGGGGAGCTGACCGTTCGCTCTTCGTATGACGTGCGGCTGGTTCCCCGGCCATGGGTGGCCGAGCGTTACGTGGTGCTTAAACAGGTCCCCGGCTACGCCCAGACCGTGCAGCGATTGACCGAAACATTCCCCGACGCCGGGCCGGACGTGATCGAACAGGGCGCCCGGAAGCTGGTTGACAAGGCCTTCCCCATGTTCCTCACGCGGGAGGCGACCTTTCTGAAAACCCTCCAACGCAACCTGCCCGACAAGTACAGGGACCGGGTCCCCACTGTCCTGCGGCTGGAGAAAGATGAACGCGGCATGGTCCAGAAGCTCTACCTGAACTGGCTTCGACTCGGCGGCGAGCCCATCTCGCAACTCGAATTCGCCCGCCAAAGCACCGAATTGCTCCACGTCCTGCACGAAACAGCCGGCTTGATTCACATGGACCTGCGACTCGACAACGTCGTCGTCACCAACCGGGGCGTCGGCTTTGTTGATTTCGGCTCAGCCGCCTGCGTGGGGGAGGATTTCACCCGAACCCCCATGTTGCAGACCCTCTTCAACGAAATGATTTCGACCTCCCAGATCCACGGAGCGCTTAAGCGGTTCCGCGACAAGGGAAAGATCACGTCCAGCCTCTTCCTGAATTGCTACCAGAAAATCGACAAGGCCGTCGATCTGTTCTACCTCGTGCTGCAGATGAACAGACCCCTGGCGAACCCGGATTTCAGAGGCATTGTGAATTACGAACCACGCGGCGCTGAGGCGTATCACATCTTCCGCCTCACCGATACCGTGCTGCGACCCGAAGACCCCCACAACCCGCCGTTTCGATCAGCACGGGATGTCCTGGACGGTATCGCTCAGATCGAGCAAACCATTAGATGCGCGTGAAATCACCTCTACCCGTAACGAAATAACGAACGGTTGTAACCGTCCGTCACAATCGGGGCGACAGGATTGCACATCGCATGCCTGCGGCAAGCTCGTGGAATCCTGTCCGCGGCTATCGCCGCTTGTTTGGCGATGCCAAACACCGATTTCGCTTCGCTCAATCGGGGCGACAGGATTTGAACCTGCGACCTCTTGACCCCCAGTCAAGCGCGCTACCAAGCTGCGCCACGCCCCGTTGCTATTACAAGTCTAACGCTCGCTGCAGCACCGGGCAACCCGGATCGGTCCACCATCACCCATCATCATGGCGTCAATGTGTTGGAACCAAGCCGATCCCGGTGCGTCTAACCCTCCCAGACTCAAGAACCGCTCGCACCGATAGGAGTCAAACCATGTTTCCTAAGCATCTGCTGCTGTGCCTGGCGATCCTGTCACTTGCCGGCCAAATTGCCCTGGCCGACGGGCTGATCATTATTGATCGGCCGGCCGGACCCGGCGTCCAACCGATCCCCATGCCGCCGGACCAC
>JAZGCX010000028.1:0-6873 GCA_036477175.1 Phycisphaeraceae bacterium | reverse complement strand
AGGCGATCGTGATCTCCGACCGCAACGCGACCGGCGACAGCAATGCTGACGCGGCCGACGACAAAGTGTCAAGCATCCACACGTATAAGGAAGGTGACTGGCAGGGCAGTGTCGGCTGGAACGACGGGGCCGTCGATTTCGAGAAAAACCACAAGCAGAGCACGAAATATACCGGCGGCGAGTGGATCGATGTGGACGCTGTGGACAATGACAATATTTTCCGTCAGGATGGTCCGTTGGATACAACGCCCGGCGACGATGCGTGGATGAGATACATCGACAAGTGAATGCGTCGTTGCAATCCTGAAGAGCTGCGCAGCGCCGGCCGCCGTTTGGCGGCCGGTTTTTTGTGGCGCCGCGGCGACGACCGTTTGCCGATCTGCGACCGCCGGCATATGTTGCATGGCAGGGTTGGTAGACGAACGACCAGCGAATAACCACCGATCGTCCGGTTAAGAATGACTGAATCATTACTGGTTGAATCCCTTCGCCGCCGGGCCCGGCTGCTGCTGGCGTTCTACTGGCCGGCCCTGGCGGTTGCGACGCATTGGCCGCACCTCACGGCGTTGGAGACGGTCGGTCCGACCACGGTCCAGCCCGACAAGATCATGCACTTTGTCGGCTATGTGCTGCTGACCGTCCTGGTGGTGCACGCCCAACCACTCGGCCGCGCGCGGAGCCTGGTCGTCAATCTCGTCGTGGGCACACTGATCGTTGCGGCGTACGCCTATGTCGATGAATTGACGCAGAGCCCGTTCGGGCGGCAAGCCTCGTCGGCTGACCTGGCGACCAACCTGGTGGCCGTGCTGGTTGCGTTCGCGGCCATGCTCATGAGTCCCGGCGGGGTCGCCCAAACGCGATCCGCGGTGTGGGGGGACGCTCCCAAGGCGCAGATTGGACGGGGGACGCTGATTGCACGGGTCACGATCGTCGTGCTCCTGCCCTTGGTGGCGATGCTGCTGTTTCGCCGCCAATATGGGCAGGACCTGAGCGTGCTGGTCACGATTTGGCCGGGTGTCGGTTGGCAGCGGGGCATGGCGGTCCCGGTTGACACAGCCGCTCACTTCGCCGGTAGCGCCCTTGCGATCTTCCTGCTGGCCGCGGCCAGGCCCGCCGGCCGGGCTCGCCCGTGGATCGGCTTGGTCGTCGCTATCCTGATCGTCGCCGGGTCCGCCCCGTTGATCGAGGTCATTCAGGCCCGTTTTGGCCGCAGCGTCGAGTTCCGCGACATGGTCGCCCATGAGCTGGGCACAGCGGTCGGACTTGGTATCTGTTTGTTCTTTGCTGTACCGGCCACGCTGTGGCGGCGAATACGCAAGAACTTCAAGCCTCAAGCCCCAAGCCCCAAGCCCCAGGTTTCCACTCCCACCTTCGTCGCCAACGCCGTGACCGTCAGCTTCCTGACTTTTGTTTCCCGCCTCACCGGCCTGGTCCGCGACGCGGTGCTCGGGTGGGCGTTCGGCCTTACCGGCGTGCTCAGCGCCTTCATGGTCGGCTTTATGGTGCCCAACCTGTTCCGGCGGCTGTTCGGCGAAGGCGCGCTCAGCGCCGCGTTCATCCCCAACTACACCCAGGCGCTCAGGAACGACCCTGCGATGGCCCGACGGCTGGCGTCGCTTTGCCTGGCCGTGCTGCTGATTGTGACCGCCGGCCTGACGCTGGTGGGCGAGCTGCTGCTGGCCGGTCTTTCGGCCGCCCGACCGTGGACCGCCGACTCGTCACTGGCGATCCGCCTCACCATGATCATGCTGCCGTACATGCCCATGGTCTGCCTGGTGGCGCTGGTCGGCGGCATGTTGCAGGTGCACGGCAGGTTCGGCGCGCCCGCGGCGGCGCCAATCCTGCTCAACTTGATCGTCATCGGCGCGGTGCTCTTCGCCGTCTCGGGTGTGCGGGGCGACCAGCCGTTGCGCCTGGCGATGCCGGTTGTGGCCGTAGGCGTGCTCGTTGCCGGTGTGGCGCAGTTGATCTGGCAGTTCGCCGCCCTGCTGCGATTCGAGACGCTGACGCTGCGCTGGCGCGGCGCCGGGGCGGGGCTTCGGCCGATTGTCGTCATGATGCTGCCGATGGTCGTTGGCCTGGCGGTGTTTCAGATCAACGCCCTGCTGGACACGCTGATCGCGTTCGGCTTGGCGCCGGCCGAAGACGGGCCGAGCACCTTTCAACTGCTGGGCATGACGATCGGGTACCCGATCGCGGACAAGGGTGCTGCGGCCGCCCTGACGTTTGGCCAGCGGCTGTACCAGTTTCCTTTAGGGGTGTTCGGCGTCGCGATCGCCACGGCGATCTTCCCTGCGCTGGCGCACGCCGCTCCGGTTCAAGCCCAAGGCGCTTCCGGCGCGCCGGCAGTCAGCCGCGGCGACGATGACTTCCGCACCATCCTCCAGCACGGTCTGCGACTGACCATGTTCATCGGGTTGCCGTCGAGCGTTGGGCTGATGATCGTGCGGCTGCCGCTGACGAGATTGATCTTTGAGTACGGCGCATTTGATTCCGCCGCGTCGCATCGCGTCGCCGACATCCTGGCCTGTTACGCATCGGCCGTCTGGGCCTACTCGATGACGCATGTGATGACGCGCGCGTTCTACGCGGTCAAAGACGCCACCACGCCGTTGAAGATCAGCGTCGCGATGGTGGCGTTCAATCTGGCCCTGAATCTGGCGCTGATCTGGCCGCTGGGCGCCAAGGGGTTGGCGTTGTCCACGGCGATCAGCGCGGCCCTGCAAGTCGTGCTGCTGCTGCGTGCCGGCCGACGGTACGTCGAAAGACCGGTGGACGCGGGCGTTTGGCGTGGGTGGGCAAGATCGGCGTTGCTGGTCGCCGTGATGGCGGCGGTGCTCGTTCCCGTGCTGATCGTGTTCGATCCCTCGACGCTGTCACGGGGCGGGTTGGCGCTGCTGCTGGCGACGATGGTCGGCTTCGGCGCAGCGATCTACCTCGGCGGTGCGGTGGTGCTGCGCTGCCCGGAACTGACCTGGCTGCGCCAGCGACGGGTGTGATCGGCCGTCGCGCCTCGTCAGCGCGAGGATTTGCGGATCAATTTCGAGGTGGACCGCCCCTCGACCAGTTGAATCAACGCCACACGCCCGCCCCAACTTTCAACCAGGTCCCACCCGACCACGTCCTTCTTGCTCTTGTAATCGGCGCCCTTGGTCAGCACGTCGGGCTTGATCGCCTTGATCAGTTTAATCGGCGTGTCGTCTTCGAACAGCACCACGGCGTCCACGCATTGCTGGGCGCCGACAATGTGTGCGCGGTCCCGCTCGTTCTGCACGGGTCGGCCCGGGCCCTTGAGCCGCCGCGCCGACTTGTCGGTGTTAATCCCCACGATCAGGGCGTCGCCCTCGCGCCGGGACCGTTCGAGGTAGCTGACGTGACCGATGTGCAGGATGTCGAAGCAGCCGTTGGTGAACACGACCTTCTTGCCGCGTCGGCGCAGGTCGGCGCCAAGCGTGGCGGCGGCGCGTTTGGAAATCAGCTTCCGCTCGTAGCCGGCCCGGCCTGCATCGAGCGCTTCGATCATCTCCTGACCGTTGACGGTGGCGGCGCCGAACTTGCCGACCTTCACGCCGGCGGCGAGGTTGGCCAGCCAGGTGGCGTCTTTCACATCCGCACCGGCCGCCAGCGCCAGTGTCAGCGTCGCCGCGACGACATCGCCGGCGCCGGTGACGTCGAACACCTCGCGTGGCCGCGACGGCAGGTGCAGCACGTGATTTGAGCTGCCGCCGGCCCGGCCTGCCGCGGCAGCGTGGACCAGCGTCATGCCAAAGCGGCCGCGAGTGATCAGGACGTTTTTGACATTGAGCTTCTTGCGGAGTTGGCGTGCGGCGCGGCCTGCGTCGGTGTGGTCCAGCAGTGCAAACCCGCAGAACTGCTGGGCCTCACGCCGATTGGGCTTGAACACCGTGGCGCCGCGATACATGTCCCACGGCAGTTGCTTGGGGTCCACCACCACGGGCGTGGGCCGCGCCGCGGTGATCGCCGCCCGGGCGACTGGTTCGGTCAGCACGCCCTTGGAGTAGTCCGACAGGAGCACGGCGTCGGCCCACGCCGCCACCTTGCGGACCTGTACGATCAGGCGCTTTTCAATGCCCGCCGATAACGCGGCTGTGGTCTCGCGGTCGATCCGGATCACCTGCTGTTGCCGTGCGACGACGCGGCTTTTGAGCGTGGTGGGTCGGCCCGCGTCGGCCAGGACGCCGCGGGTGTCGATCCCCAGCCCCAGCGCTTCGTTGCGAAACAGGTCGCCATTTGCGTCCTTGCCGATCACGCCGCACAGCTTCACCTGCGCGCCAAGAGCGACCAGGGACTTGGCAACGTTGGCCGCCCCGCCGAGCATGAATTCTTCATCCTCAATCTCGAACACGGGTACGGGCGCTTCGGGGGAGATGCGGGCGACGCCGCCGAGCATGTAGGCATCGAGCATGACGTCGCCGATGACCGCAACGCGTCGTCCGACCATCGCGCGCAGCCATTGGTGCAGGGCCTCGATTGAAGGTTCGCTGAATTTACCCACCGCGATCTAACCTCTCGGCAAAGTTTCGGTAAAACGACCGATCCGGGTCTCGGTGTGGCTGCAACAGGATACTACCGGGACCGGTCCTCCGCACGGGCCTGCCGCCTCATACGAAGCACGGACAACGCTTGCACTTTGCAGAACGGATCACAAAGTCGTCAGCCGGTACGGGACCGGCGGCGGCACCGATGATCCGTGCCATCGACTAGCGATGAATACTCACCGGCATCTCGTGGGTCAGCGACGCGCCGGTGGCGGCATCGGTGAAGGTGAGTTTCACGGTGGCCTGGTCGGCGTCGGGCGGCAGAGGGGATGGCAATGCCAGTTCCAGCGTGTAGTGCGTGCCGGTAAGACCGCTGCGGTAAGCGGTGTCGAAGGCCTGGGGGTCATAGGTTTTCTCGTTGAGCAGTTCGGTAATGCCGCCAGGCTTGATCAGCACCGCCTGCACGACCGCCCGCCCGGCGGCAGGGATGAACCGCCCCTGCTCGTCCAGCGTCCTGACGTACAGTCGCACGATATCGTCCGTGCCGTTGCCGTCGGTGTCGATTGCGCCGCTGTAACGGTCGAAGCGTACGGCGGTGACGTGGGGGACCTTGGCGCCTTCGACCGCCACCGGCGTGCGCCCCGGCTGCTGTTGGAGGCGTTCGACTTCGGCGACGCGCAGGGCCACGGCCTGCTCCAGTTCCTGTATCTGTTGGCGCAGCTCCATGTTGTCACGGCGGAGTTGATCGTTTTCGTTGAGGTAGTTGCGTGGGCCGCGGCGACAGCCGGTCGCGGCAAGGCAGGCCATCGCGACGATCATCGCAATCATTCGGGGATCGGGGTTCAAGGCTCGGGGTTTGTCCATCTTCCTGCTGCCTGCCGTCTTCTGTCTGCTGCCTCGTGCCTGCTGCCCCCGCGCCGGTCACGAGTCATCGTCAACTTGCTCGTCGTTTCCCTTGGCTTTCTTTGGCGTGAGGCTGTCGGGGATGTGCTTGAGCACGCGATCGGCGATGCCGTAGGCCACCGTCTCGTTGGCGTCGAGCCACTTGTCACGATCGCAGTCGGCGGCAATCGTTTCGTAGTCCTTGCCGGTGTGCTCGACCATGATCTTGTACATCCGCTCGCGTGTTCGGATCATTTCCTTGGCCTGGATGCCCAGGTCGGTGGCGGGCCCCTCCATGACGCCGCCGGTCAGCGGCTGGTGCAGCAGCACCCGCGCGTTCGGCAGGACGTGTCGCTTGCTCTTCGTGCCGGCCATCAGCAGCAGCGCCCCCATCGACGCGGCCACGCCGATGCAGTACGTCGCTACGTCGCAGCGGACGAACTCCATCGTATCGTACACGCCCAACCCCGCGCTGACCGACCCGCCGGGCGAATTGATGTAGAGGTGGACGTCGGTCTTGGGGTCCTCGTTCGACAAGAAGAGCAACTGGGCGACGACCAGGTTGGCCGCTTCGTCCGTCACCGCACCGCCGAGGAAGACGATCCGGTCCTTGAGCAACCGCGAGTAGATGTCGTACGCGCGCTCGCCGCGGCCGGTCTTTTCGATCACCATGGGGATTAATTGCATGTTAGTGAATCCTTTCTATGCCCCGATTGCCCATTCATCGAGGATAGCATTCAGTGGGCGATTGGCAATCGGCGACCGGCAAATGATTGTAGGATACAGGGGGAGACACGATGACTCAGGCAAGGACCGTAGGCGCGTTGGAGGCCGGCCCGGTGCGTGGCGGCCGACTGATCGCGGCCAGTGCCACCTTGTGGCAGCGGGAGATGGTGCGATTCTTTCGGCAGCGCAACCGGGTGGTCGGGGCACTGGCCACGCCGATCGTGTTCTGGCTGCTGTTGGGGTCGGGGCTGGATCGCACCTTTGTGTCCCCGGCGGCGGGCCCCGTGCCGCAGGCGACCGGTGGCTACCTCCAGTACTTCTTCCCCGGCACCGTCGTCCTGATCCTGTTGTTCACGGCCATCTTTTCGACCATCTCGGTCATCGAGGACCGGCGTGAGGGGTTCTTACAGGCGGTTTTGGTCGCGCCGATCCCCCGGCTGGCGATCGTGTTGGGCAAAGTGCTCGGCGGTGCAAGCATTGCGACCGTCCAGGGCGTGCTGTTCCTGCTGATCTGGCCGATCGTGGGGAACTGGCCGGGTGTGGTGTGGATGTTGGCAGCGCTGGTGGCGATGTTCGTCCTGGCTGTGGGGCTCACCGCTCTGGGGCTGTGCATCGCCTGGCCGATGGATTCGACCGCCGGCTTCCATGCGGTGATGAACCTGTTTCTCGTGCCGATGTGGTTCCTTTCCGGTGCGGTGTTCCCCGTTGACACGGCCCCGCCCTGGCTGCGGGTGGTCATGTGGGTCAACCCGTTGACGTACGGCCA
>JAZGCX010000279.1:0-2695 GCA_036477175.1 Phycisphaeraceae bacterium | reverse complement strand
CGACTTTTTCTTTGCTGAACGACACACAACCGAGTCCAATTTCCGGATCGAAACCACGCTCCGCCTTGACGACACGCCGACCACGTTCAGCCCGCTGTACGACTGAGACCGAACGTCCAGCCACCTCATGTGGCCCACGAACGTCACAGCCCCGATCGGCTCCGTCCGCCGAATCGGGGTTTTTTTATTGCCTCAGCCAGGCCGACGACCCGGCAAGCGCATCAATCCTCGCGAACGCCTATTTTGCAAGTAAAGCCAAGCTGTCAACAAGGGCTCCTTACGATGCGCTCTGTGCCCATTTGATAAGGATGTCGGCGACTTCGGGTCGGCTGAACTCCATGGGGGGGCGCTGGCCTTGCTTGAGCATGGCGCGAACCTTGGTGCCGGAGAGGAAGATCTTGTCATCCGGGCCGTGGGGGCAGGTCTTGCCGCTGGTCATTCCCTCGCAGGGGTTGCACCAGGCTGAGTGCTCGAACTTCAAGGGGGTGATCTTGATCTGGTCGTCGTCGAACTCGTTGAAGATGAGCTGGGCGTCGTAGGTGCCGTAATAGTCACCGACACCGGCGTGGTCGCGGCCGACGATGAAGTGTGACACGCCATAGTTCTGCCGGGTCAGTGCGTGGAGGATGGCTTCGCGAGGACCGGCGTAGCGCATGGCGGCGGGCATGACGGTGAGCATGGTGCGGTCCTTGACGTAGTAATTGTCGATGATGGTGTGGTAGCAGGCCATGCGGACGTCGGCGGGGATGTCGCCGGGTTTGGTTTCACCGACGAGGGGGTGGATCAGCAGGCCGTCGGTGATTTCCAGGGCGCACTTGGTGAGGTACTCGTGGGCGCGGTGGATGGGGTTGCGTGTCTGGAAGGCGGCGATGGTGGTCCAGCCGTGCTGGGTAAAGGCATCTCGCGTTTTGGCCGGCGGCAGTCGGTACTCGGTGAACTGCTCGCCGGTGTCTCTTTCGGGCGTGACGGTGATCACGTCGATCGGCCCGCCAACGAGCCAGTCGCCCTCGTCCACGACGGCCTTGACGCCGGGGTGTGCGGCGTCTTCGGTGCGGAAGACGCTGGGGACCTCCAGTTTCTTGTCGTGTGGGTAAATTTCCTGGACATCGATGACCGCCAGCAGCGTGCCGTCGCTGTGCTGGAGGGCGGCTGGGCCGCCTTCTTTGAGCGTGGCTTTTGTGTCATCGTTGACCGCGAGGGTGATGGGGATCGGCCAGACGGCGCCGCTGCCGGACGAGGCGAGGCGCATGTCCTTGCAGATACTTTGGAAATCGGCTTTGCCGACGAAGCCCTGGAGCGGGCTGAATGCGCCGATGGCGATCATCTCCAGGTCGCAGGCCTGCTTGGCGCTGAGGGTGATGACCGGCAAGGCGGCAGCCTGGTCCTTGAGTTGATCGGCCTGGTCGGCGGTGACGATGCGGTTGACCAAGGCGCCGCCGTGGGGGGCGATCAGGGACGGTGTGGACATGCTCGAACCTCCTGGGTTGATGGGAATATTCTGATACGAGCGACGGATGGTAGTAGGATCGAACCGCGGTCGCAATCCCCTGGATACGCGTTCATTTGCCGAATCGTGGGGTGCGGGCTATTGTGAATCCGCCATTCACTGATTGGAGCTTCCCGATGCAAAACCGCCTGGCGACTGTCTCGGCGTTTGTGGTCCTCTTGTGCGTGTGTATGGTTTGGGTCCGCCCGGCCTCGGCCGACCCGCCGCCGCAGCCCGGTGACGCCGAGGGCCAGGCGCTCAAGGCCAAGGTCATCGAAGCCTACAACAATACCAGCAGCTATCAGGCCAGCTACGTGCTCTCGATGGAACAGACCGGCGGCGGCTGGCGGATGAGTCGCGAGGGCGACGGCGCTGGTGCGTTTGACCGGGCCGGGGGGCGGGTCATGTTCGAGCAGCCGGACGTTGTGCTCGTCAGCGATGGCCGCAAACTGCGGTTCCGCATGACGCAAGTCTCCGGTTGGCACGTGGAGACCGACGCGCCCAAGCCGATGACGTACGCGGCCGTGGTCGATCAAATCCCGTCGTTGGACTCGCTGGTGCCGCCGGACCTGGTGCTGCTGTTGGGCGATGACGTGGACGGCGGGCTGATCGCGGCGCCGGCCAGGGCGGCCGGACCCGATCCCGATGATCCGGAGCGTCGTCCGCGGCTCGTCCTGGATACGCCGAAAGGCACCATGACGTTGCGGCTGGATCCGCAGACGCACCTGATCCGCCGCGCCCGGTTTGGAGATGGATGGCGGCGCGATAGGTGGGCCGCCTGGCGAGACGGTTGTTTTCCAATATGAGATCAAGGTGGACAAGCACGACTCGGAGCTTGATGAGGACATGTTCAGTTTCGACACGAGCAACTCGGTTGCGGCCGCGTCGTTTGAGGAGATGGTTCAGCAGGCGTTTGGTCCGGTCGGCGGTGGCGGCGGTGGTGGCGGTGGTGGGGCCGGGTCGGTGGCGCACCAACTGGAGGGGCAGCCGGCACCGCCCGTTGCGCTCAACACCGTTGATGGCGAGCCGTTTTCGCTTGAGGATGCGGAAGCCCAGGTGATCGTGTTGGACTTCTGGGCGACGTGGTGCCCGCCGTGCCGCCGCGGCCTGCCCGAGCTTCAAAAGGTGTACGACTGGGCCGGGGAAAATGACAAGCCCGTGGCCGTTTATACGGTGAATCTCGAGGAAACGCCCGAACAGGTCGAGCAA
>JAZGCX010000278.1:0-6217 GCA_036477175.1 Phycisphaeraceae bacterium | reverse complement strand
CAGTCACGTCAAACCTGCTTCAACTGCGGCTACGACCTGCGGGGCTCACCGGGGCCGAATTGCCCCGAATGCGGCCAGCCCATATCGGCCAAAACCGACCCCAGTGCCCCGCTTTGATATGGGGCCCCGATTTAGCCTAAAATACTCTGGCATGAACAAAACCACACAGAAATCGACAACTTTGGAAACCGTTGAGCCGATCGGCAAGCGGGTGTTGATCCGCAAGGATGAGGACAAGAAGCAGACCAAAAGCGGCATCCACCTGCCTGACAAGATCGAGATCCCCACGCTCACCGGTCGGATCGTGTCCATCTCCGTCGAGGTCGAGACCGACGCCAACTACCCGATCAGGCAGTACGACCGGGTGCTGTTCAACCCCAAGGAAGCGATCCCGGTCGATTTCGAGGGCGACAACCGCCTGTTCGTCGTGCCGATCGAGAACATCGTCGCGGTATTCCGCAAATCAAAATAGCCGGCGTCAGCGATCCTTATCGTTTAACGGCGGCCCGACAGGGCCGGGCTCTTTGCATCCTCATCCACCAGGCAGCCTTGTGGCCAACCCCCTGCACATCCAACCCATCAGTGCATTTGGCGCCACCGTCACGCCGCCGGGCTCCAAGAGCCTGACCAATCGGGCCCTGCTGCTGGCGGCGCTGGCCGACGGTGAGTCGATCATCCGAAACCCGCTCATCGCCGAAGACACCCAACTCATGCTCGACGCGCTTTGTGCACTGGGTTTCGACGTGCAACACGATGCAGCGGCAAACACTGTTCGCGTCCGTGGCTTGGGTGGACAACTCCCCGCAAAGTCTGCCGACCTGAATCTCGGCAATGCCGGCACCACCTACCGTTTCCTCACCGCCGCGTGCTGCCTCGGCGCCCCCGGAAACGCGTACACGCTTGACGGCAACAAACGGATGCGGCAGCGGCCCATTAGACAACTCGTCGAACCGCTACGAGAACTCGGTGCTCAAATTGAATACCTCAACGACGAGGGTTTTCCACCGCTGCGGGTCGTCGGTTGTCAATTGAGTGGCAAAGAACTCAACATGCCGCCGACACTCTCCAGTCAGTACATCAGTGCGCTGCTGCACGTCGCGCCGTACTGTCGCGATGATCTGACCATCCATTTCGACGGGCCGGTCACGAGCCGGCCATACGTCCAGATGACACTCGGCCTGATGTCGGTATTCGGCGTCGATGCCGAAGTTGATCCCGCATTGACGCGCATCCACATCGAACCGGGTCGATACACCGCGGCGGATTACACGGTCGAGCCCGACGCATCGAATGCCAGCTACTTCCTCGCTGCGGCCGCGATCATTCCCGAAAGCCGTTGCACGATCGACGGGCTTGGCAAGGGCAGTCTGCAGGGTGATGTCGGCTTCGCCGACGTGCTGCACCAGATGGGCGCCGACATCGTGTACGGACGCGAGTTCATCACCGTCAAGGCCCCGCCGAAAGGCCAGAGGCTCCGCGGCATCGACGTTGATCTGAACCAGATGCCGGACATGGCGCAAACGCTCGCCGCGGCGGCGCTGTTTGCCGACGGGCCGACGACCATCCGCAACGTGGGCAACCTGCGTGTCAAGGAGACCGACCGGCTGGCCGCGCTCCAGAACGAACTGAACAAGCTCGGGGCGGTCGTGACGATCGACGGGGACGACCTGACCATCGAGCCGCCGCCGGGCGGCAAGATCAAACCCGCCGCGATCGACACCTACGACGACCACCGGATGGCGATGAGCTTCGCCGTGGTTGGCCTGGCCGCACCGGGGGTGGTGATCAACGACCCGGGCTGCGTCGCCAAGACATTTCCCCGCTTCTTCGAGTATCTTGGTCGTCTTGGTCACGAGCGGGGCCCTGACTGATGGAACATTTCTGGTACTTTGCCCGCGAGATGCTGCGGTACAAGCGGCTGATCACCTTGTCGCTGTCGGCCGCGCTGCTCGATGCAATGTGCGCCTTCGGCGGGTTCGGCTCGCTGATGTGGGTCATCGACACGCTGCTGGGTAAACAGCAGTCCCTCCGCGACGCGGTGGCAACAGTGGTCGAGCGCCCCGGGGTTCAGCGGTGGTTTGGTGATCCAAAGCCGCTGCTGGCGCTGCTGCCGGAAAACCGATTTGTCGGGTTCGCCTGCCTGCTGGGTGTGATCCTGATATTGACGATGATCGGGACGGTGTTCCGCTTCCTGTATCAGTACTGGGCGTTTACCGTCTCGTTCCGCGCGGTCACGCAAATCCGCAAATCGGTCTTTCACCGGTTGGTGCACGTGTCGCTTGCCACGATGTCGACGGGAAACACCGCGGACATGCTCAGCCGACTCGTGCGCGACAGCGCCCGGCTCGCTCGGGGCTTCAATACCATTTTGGGCAAGGCGGTACGCAACGTGCTGATCGGAATGGTCTGTTTGATCATCGCCCTGCTTGTCGACAAGGCGTTGACCGGCATCTTCCTGCTGGGCCTGTTGCCGATCGCGATCCTGCTGCGGAAGTTCGGCAAGCGGGTTCGCCGCGCCACCCGCAGCGCGATGGCGGGATACGGGAAGATGACCGGGGCGTTGCAGGAATCGCTTCAGGCCAGCCGTATCGTCAAGCTGCACCAGGCTGAAGGATACGAACGCCGGCGATTCAACACGATCAACCGACACGTCCTAGCGGCGGAGCTGAAAGCGCGCACGGCGCGGGCCCTGAGCGCTCCGGTGGTTGAACTGCTGGCCATCACCGGCGTGATCGCGGTGGCACTGACCGCCGGGTGGTACATCTTCGAATTCGGCGAGGACCCGGAAAATCTGGTGAAAGTGGTGATGATGCTCGGCGCGGCGGGCGCCTCGTTTCGGCCGCTGGCCAACCTGAACAACGACCTGCATGAAGCGGCCGCGGGCGCGGCCCGGATCCGGGAACTGCTGTACCTGCCCCTGGAGCCCAACACGCGTGAGCACGCCACGCAGCCGGCGCCGCGATTGCCGCGTCACGAGCGATCCGTCCGCTTCGAGGGCGTCGGCTTCACCTATCCCACGACCGATCGTCCGGCGCTGCACGACGTGAATCTCGTTGTCGAGCACGAGTTGGTTTGCGCCATCGTCGGGGCCAACGGGTCGGGCAAGTCCACACTGCTGGGTCTGCTCCCACGGTTGTACGAACCTGACAAAGGACGAATATTGATCGACGGGATCGACATTGCGACCTGTTCGCTCCGCAGCGTTCGGCGTCAGTTGGCCGTGGTGACCCAGGAGACGGTGCTGTTTGACGGCACGATCGCCGACAACCTGACGTACGGCCGGGGCGACATCGGTCGGCAGCGGCTGATCGACGCCGCCCACCGCGCCCACGCGGATTCGTTTATTCGCGAGCTGCCTCAGGGCTACGACACGCCGATCGGTGAATGGGGCTCGCGGCTCAGCGGCGGCCAGCGGCAACGCATCGCCCTGGCCAGGGCCATCCTCCGCGACCCGGCGATCCTGATCCTCGACGAAGCCACCAGCCAGATTGACGCCGAATCCGAAGCGCAGATCAACGAATCACTGCGGGGATTTCGTCAGGGTCGCACCACCTTCGTCATCGCACACCGGCTAAGCACCGTCATTAACGCTGATCTGATCGTGGTGATGTTGGACGGTACAATCGTTGACCAGGGCAAACACGCCCAGTTGCTCGAACGCTGCAAAACCTATCGCACACTGACCCGCACTCAATTTCTTCCCGAGGCCGGCTGAATGCATAACGCCCTCACGCACAGAACGTCTACGGGCGGATTTACCCTGATCGAACTGCTGGTCGTCATCAGCATCATCGCTTTGCTGATCGGTATCCTTCTGCCTGCGCTGTCGGCGGCACGCAACAGTGCGCGGATCGTCGCGTGCGGGGCCAACCTGCATCAGGCCGGCATCGGCATTTACGCCTTCGCCAACGACAACAACGATCGCATCCCCCACGGCCCGGAGAACATCTTCGTCCCGCCCTTCTATTTCGGCGACACCATGGCAACCAATCAAATCTGGGTGCCCACCGCACCGGACCCGCAGCACGTGGGCGTTGGCCTGCTGCTCAAACAACATCACCTCAGCGATCCGCGAGCCATGTTCTGTCCCGGCGACGACACCAACGATCCGGTTGAGGAACTCGACAAGATTGAGCAAAAATCTATGGATCATGCCTTCGGTTCCTACTACTACCGCCAACGTGATCAGATCACCGAAACGTTTATCCACAATCTCGGCCAAAACGATGCCGACCTCGACGCCGTTGCGCTGTTGCTCGACGCGAACACGATCAATGCCGGCGACTTCTCACGCT
Source organism: Phycisphaeraceae bacterium (assembly GCA_036477175.1). Taxonomy (GTDB): domain Bacteria; phylum Planctomycetota; class Phycisphaerae; order Phycisphaerales; family Phycisphaeraceae; genus JAZGCX01. The sequence goes on along the minus strand of JAZGCX010000278.1, from coordinate 1,922 downwards.
CCAACCATGGGGCCCGACAAGTCAACATCCTCTTCCTTGACGGCCACGTCAGCACCTTCATCAATAACGATGACTTATTTTCGCTGCGCGGCATGGACCTGGCCAATCCCGAACCCAGGTTGAATCAAATCCTCATCAATGCCGACTACGCGGCTATGAGTGATCCAGGCGATGCGCCGCAGTTATGAAATAACCGGCGGGCGATGCATGTCGGAGCCCGGGCTCCCTCGCGCCCCGGCTATGCGTGATCAGGGCAAGAACGCTCCACCATTCACACAAGGCACCGTTAGAACGCCCAGTTGAGTTGGTGTCTGTGAAGCGGCGGCGGCGGTGTGACGGTCAGCCAGCGTGTGCGGCGGCGCTGCTCGGTCAAAACGATCCGCGGCCCGATCCGCGGGTCCTGATCGAACACCCGACTAACCACATACGGACAATTGCACTGACGCGAGCGGTGCAACAGAACGATCCGCTGAGGCCGGCCGATCGGGCTGCGGTCCACGATCCGGCGAACCGCCTCGAACGACTCCTGATTCGACAGGTGACCCCTGCCACCCATGATCCGGCGCTTGAGGAATAAGGGGCGCGTGCTGCCCAGTTGCATCTGCGGGTCGTAGTTGCTTTCGATCGCCAGCAGGTCCACGCCGGCAAAACGCGTGATCAACTGTGCCGGCACGTGGCCGAGATCGGTGGCGTACCCCACACGCCCGGCATCCGACTCGAAGTGAAACCCGGTCGTCCCCTTCACGTCGTGCGGCAAAGGCACCGCGGTCACACGCAGAGTGGGAATCGGCTCGAACGGCTTATCGTCGAAGACCTGCACCAATTGCTGGCGTTCCAACTCGTCGGCACCATTTAGTCGCTTCAGTACGGCCAGGTGCCACCGGTGCAGCAGTAAAGGGATTCGAAGCGCAATCAGGATCGGCACCCAATTAGGACGAAAGTGATCGCTGTCGAGGTGGGTTACACAGATCGCGCTGAGGTTCGTCAGGTCGAGTTTGGCGCCGCGGAGGCGGCTGGCGGTGGTGCGTGGCCCCAAACCGGCGTCAATCAAGATGGCCGCACTGCCCAATTGCAGCACGGCGCTGTTGCCGCCGGAACCACTGCCCAGGACACACAGCCTGAGGTTGTTTCTTGACTTGGGGGAATTTGTATCTTTTGTTTGCTGCATCGGAAGGGTCTGGGAAACGGGGCCGCCGCGGGGCGGTCCGATAAAAAGCGGTAATTGTCGTGCGATTTGGCGGGACATCCTTGTCTCCACGGGCCTGGCGTATCGTGCCCGGAGCTGAAGTTGCAGTCAACTGTGTCTTGACCTGGGCGTTGATTTGGTTATCGGGCGGCATAACGGTATGATGTCCGCCCGCCTTCTCACGGAGGAGAAGCTTCCAACAAGAACCCACGGATGGATCGGGCCAATAACCCATTAGGCCCGCGTGCTTGGTCGGCGTGGTCCGCCCAAGCCGATGTATCAGGGGCTCGGCAAAATATGGGGGCATCAGGGAACAACCGATGCGGTTAACCAGCTGCGGTTGTATCGCAGCGATCTTGAGCGGCATGTTGTCGATCAGTGGCTGCAACATCGCCCGGCGCGAACCCGTCGCGGCAATTGAACCGACGTATTCCTACCTGCGCGCACCGGCGGCCGCGGTGGCCCGCCCGTCGGAGGTAGCGGTCGCGCAGGCACCGGCGGTACGCCCGACGCGATCAACACCCGAAACGGTGTCGGTGGATTGATCGCGGCACGGCGCTGCGTCGTGCCTTGGTTCAATTGCCGGTCAATCGTTCAGATCGGGTGCCAGTCGATCGTGCAGGATTGCTTCGAGTTTCTCCAGGCGCTTCTTGATCCTTTGGAAATCCTGAATCAGCCCAGGCAGTTCAGAAGTGGCCAACGCGTTGCGCTTGGCCTGCTGAAGCGGCACCGCGGG
>JAZGCX010000277.1:0-3498 GCA_036477175.1 Phycisphaeraceae bacterium | reverse complement strand
GACGGCCGGAAATTCAAACGCACGCCCATCTGGTGGCGCGAAGAGCTCAGCAAAGCGGAGCACGACGGCGGCCACGTTGTATTGACCATCGACAGCGTCATTCAACGATTCGCGCAAAGCCATTTGTCGGCAGCCGTTGAAGCATTCGAGGCGGAGTCGGGCGTGGCGCTGGTGTTGGCCCCGCGGACCGGCAGCGTGCTGGCCATTGCACAGTATCCGACGTTTGATCCCAACCGCTACCAGGATGCCCCGGCGGCGCGTCGAAGGAACCGTGCCATCTGCGACGTTACCGAACCGGGCAGCACGTTCAAGCCCTATGTGGCTTGCGCTGCTCTGCTTGCCGGCGTCGTCGATCCGGACGAGAAGATATTCTGCCACAACGGCCAACACTATTTTGGCCGGAGGCTGATGCACGATACCCATCCCAACGGGATGCTCGATTTCGAAGGCATTCTGACCCACAGCAGCAACATCGGGATGGGCATTCTCGGTGAGCGCATGGGCAACGAGGTCATCCACAAGATGGTTCGGGCATTCGGGTTCGGGGGGCGGCTGGGCGTGAAGTTTCCCGGGGAGGCGCCCGGCGTGGTCCGGCCCATCGAGCAGTGGACCAGGTATTCGACGACCTCGGTGCCGATCGGGCAGGAGATTGCGGTGACCCCACTGCAGTTGATCAGCGCCTTTTGCGCCATCGTCAACGGCGGGAATCTGATGAGGCCTCGACTGGTTCAGGCGCTGTTGGACGCAAAGGGCACGGTGGTCGTTTCATTCGACCAGCCGGAGGTGATCCGGCGGGTGCTGCCGCGAGATCTGGCGAACTACATGGCCACCGAAGTTCTGGTGGGGGTTGTGAAAAACGGTGGGGCTCGCTGGTCCGCTCCAGCGGGTTGGCAGATGGCCGGCAAAACGGGCACCGCCCAGATCCCCTTCAAGGACCGCGCCGGGTACGAGCCCGGTGCCTACACCGGCTCATTCATGGGGGCCGCGCCGGCCCACGATCCGCGGTGTGCCGTTCTGGTGATGATTCACAGGCCCAATCCGGTCATCGGCTACTACGGCTCCAAAGTGGCTGCACCGGCTGCCGGGAAGATCATGGCGGACACCCTGGCTTATTTGCAGGTTCCGCCGACGCACGGTCCCGGGCGGTTGGCGGCGGTTAGAGTGCGTCCCAAAAGCCCGCTCCCTTACGGTCGCGGCTCGGAAAAGACGGGGTCCGCCTCGGTTTTAGGACGCACTCTTAGTGGATATCTTCGTGACATGGGAGAACGGGCGATTAGAATCGGCGACCAAGGATGAGCGCGGTGGGTGGAAGAACTCAAAGCGACGCGGTTCTGGCCGAGCTGCTTGACGCAGCCGCGTTGTCTGTGTCGGCACATTCCCCGGACGATCTCAGCAAGATTCGAATCAGTTCGCTCACCGCCGACTCGCGCTGCGTGACCGCGGGAAGCTGTTTCGTCGCCGTCCGCGGCGAACAGACCGACGGTCACGCGCATATTGACGAGGCCCTTCGCGGCGGTGCGGCGGCGATCATTAGTGAACGGGAAGCCGATGTGCCCGACGGCGTCGGGGCTGTTCGGGTCCGCGACGCACGCAGCGCCCTTAGCCGACTGGCGGCTGCGTTCCATGGTTTCGCGCCGGGCCAACCCTATGAACACATGAAGCTCACAGGCGTCACCGGCACCAACGGAAAAACGACGACGTGCATCCTGCTGCGCTCCATCCTTGCCGCCGCGGGCCATCCCACGGCACTGCTGGGCACTATTCGGTATGATCTGGTCGGTGAAACGCAGCCGGCCCCGTGGACCACACCTCCGCCGGCCGAGCTGTATCGATGCCTGGCCCAGGCCGCGGGCAACGGTGCCACTCACGCGGTCATGGAGGTCTCCAGCCATGCCTTGGCCCAGACCCGCTGCGACGGCCACCGTTTCGCGGCTGCCGTCTTCACCAATCTTTCCGGTGACCATCTCGACTACCACAAGAGCATGCACGCCTATGCCGCAGCCAAGAAACGGCTCTTTGATATGCTTGATCGGCAAGCGTTGGCCGTGGTCAACGCCGACGATCCTGAATCCGAGTACATGCTGTCTTCGTGCAAGGCCCGCCAGGTTCGATTCGCAATCGAGACGCCGGCGCAGGTTACCGCCGCCGTCGAGTCCATCACCGTCGGGCAAAGTCGATTCGTATTGCGCACCCCGCACGGTGACACACTGGTGTCCCTGCCGCTGACCGGCCGCCACAACATAGCCAACGCCTTGGCGGCGGCGGCGGCGGCGTTATCGCTGGGTATCGGCCTGGACGCCGTTGGCCGCGGCCTGGAATCGGTCGATCACATACCCGGCCGCTTGCAACGCGTTGACAGCGCCGGTCGCGGTTTCAACGTCTTCGTCGACTACGCCCACACCGATCAGGCCCTGACCAATGTGTTGGCCGCGCTCAGACCGTTCAGCCGCCGGCTCATTTGCGTATTCGGCTGCGGCGGCGATCGCGATCGCAGCAAGCGGCCGCGCATGGCTGCCGCCGTCGGCGCCTGGGCGGACGTCGCCGTGGTCACCAGCGACAATCCCCGATGGGAGGCCCCGGGGGCCATCATCGATGAAATCCGTGCCGGGTTCACTCCCCATCACCGCTGTCAGGTCCAGGTGGAACCCGATCGACGCCGGGCCATTCAACGCGCCCTCGACGCCGCCCGGCCGGGCGACACCGTGCTGGTGGCCGGCAAGGGGCATGAAGATTACCAGATCATCCGTGACAAGAGATGGCACTTCGACGACGTCGAGGTTGTCACCGAAGCGCTCGCTAATAAGGAGGTACCTGCCTGATGATTCCCCTGACGCTTGATGACATCATCGGTGTGACCCAGGGCCACCCCTCCCGCGACATGCCGCGGACTTCGGTCACCGGCGTCTCCATCGACTCGCGGAGCTGCAACCGAGGTGACGTCTTCTTCGCTATCCGCGGCCGGAACACCGACGGCCACCGGTATGTCGATCAGGCCTTGGAGCGCGGCGCCGTCGCCGCTGTTGTCATGGACCACCCGGTAGCTGACGACCGGCCTTTGGTCTACGTAGCTGACACCGTGCGAGCGCTTGGGCAACTGGCCGCCTATCATCGCAAACAGCGAAACGTGCATGTGATCGCCGTGACCGGCAGCAACGGCAAAACCACCACCAAGTGCATGATCCACCATATCCTTTCCGCCGGATCTGTCGGCCGGGCGGCGCCCCAGAGCTACAACAACGCCATCGGCGTGCCGCTCACGCTTCTGTCGACCGAATCCAAGGACGATTACCTGGTGGTGGAGATCGGGTCCAACGCTCCCGGCGAGGTCGCCGCCCTGGCTGCGCTGGCGTCGCCCAACATCGCGGTCATCACATCGATCGGCGACGCCCATCTCGAGGGGCTGACCGACCGCCGCGGGGTGGCTACGGAAAAGTCGTCGCTGTTGGACCATCTTCGGCCCGGCGGTTTAGCCATGCTCAACGCCGACGCCCCGGAACT
>JAZGCX010000276.1:0-5902 GCA_036477175.1 Phycisphaeraceae bacterium | reverse complement strand
CGAGCGACGGATGAGCCTGGATGCGCGTGATGCCGTGCCGGGATCATCGGCGGCGGCAGATACTCTACGCGCGGATGGAGGTGATCTTGACTTGCAGATAGTCCTGGCGGTGGCCTTTGCGGCGGAGATAGGTCTTTCGTCGCTTGAACTTGACGATCTCGACCTTGTCGGTCCTGTCCCGGCCGAGCACGTCGGCGGTGACCTTGGCGCCCTTGACGTATGGCGTGCCGATCTTGGCGCCGCCGTCCTTCTTGGCCTGGCCGACCATAAGAATATTGTCAAAGGTGATGGTGGCGACGTCGGCGGGCAGGTCGCGGATAGCGACGTGGATCATATCGCCCTCGCTGACCTTTATCTGCGTGCCGCTGTCCTCGATGATCGCGTACATGACGGTGCCTCGTGTCCGGTTGAGCGTCTTTCCCGACGGGCAATTTTGAGCCAGGCAGTGTATGCAAAAGCCCGGTGATTGCCAAACGGCGGTCAGCGGCCTCGGAGGTACGGTGCACGGCGGTGGTCACGTGCCGGGCAGACTCCCCAACGCCGCCAGCCATGTCGTTCGGCCGGATCGCCGCCATCAGCCGTGAACATCGCCGTTTTGACCGGTACGCTCGCCTGCGATACAACGCTCAGACCAACCGTGAACATGCCTTTGCGTGTCTGAAGGGAACGCCGCCATGCAGGACATGCCCATCACGCAGCCGCCGGCCGCCGTGCCACCAAGAGGCCCGCTTTCCCAGCTTGCACTGTGGAGCCTGATCCTTTCGATCCTGTCCTGGGTCGCCTGTAGTGTTCTTGCGGCGATCCCCGCGATCATTTGCGGGCACATGGCCTTGGGTCGGATCAAGCAGAACCCATCGCTGGAAGGAAGAGGTCTGGCCCAGGCCGGCCTGATCATTGGCTACATTAACATTGCGCTGAGTTGCATTAGCGCGGTCGTGTTCGCTGTCCTGTTTGCTGCGTTGGCAAGCAGCGGGGCAGGCGGCGGGTTCAACCCCTGACGGCCCCGCGATTGCAGTCATCAGTACCGACGATCCGTACGAACGCTTGTGTTCATCTCGCCGGGCGGACGATCAGCCGCCAATCCACGGCCGCGGTGTCGAGGGCAGCCCCTTCCATGAACACCTGCGTCCGCGCGGGCAGGCGGATGAACCGCCACTGGGGCTCGGGCCGCAGCGGTCGGTGCTGCTCGTCGAAGAACTCGAACCGGTACTGGGCGCTCACCTCGGTGTCGCTGCGGAGCCGAACCGGCACGGTCACGCGCATCGGCTGGTCGGGCCCGACAACGACCAGGGGCTCGGAGAAGAACAGGAACTTGTCCAGGTCCTGCTCCGCCACGATTGCGGGGTAGTTGTCGCGCAGAATCGGGTCGGCCCGGCCGGCACCGGGAGCCATCACCCGGCCCTGACACCCGCCGATGCCCAAGGCGGCGAAGGTCAGCATGATCGTGGGCAATGATGTCGTTGAAACACGCATGATTGATCTCCTCTAATTTGTTGGGCCGATCAATTGCCTTACCTGGTCGGATCGTGGGTGATAGCGCCGGTGCACCTGTCCGAACAGGCGCGTGAAGCCGGCGGTGCCGGCCATGGGCGTGACCATGCTGCGGCCGCCTTCGAGCACGTGTCGGCCCAGACCCGCGCCGCCCACCGCCTGTTCCACGTCCCACCGGATCCCTTCCGCCCGGTACAGTTCCTTCAATTCACCCAGCGTCATGTCGGTCAGGTTGCCGGCGGTTTGATAGCCGCTCAGCACCGCTTCATTGGGCGTGCGCACGCATCGGCCGCCGAGGATGAACGGCAACTGCGGTTGCCCGATCGGTCCGGTGGCGTCGTTGGCGTAGAAGATGCGGCCGGAAGCCGCCCAGCGCGGCGGTTGATCCTGGTAATAGGCCTGGCCGGCGGACGCCAACCGCACGTACCGGAGCTGCGCACCGCGCCGCGGCGGGCGCAATCCTGCCAGGACCATCCGCGAGCCCGGGTCGCCTTCGATCATGACGTCCACCCGCAAACCCGGCCGGTCGATCGTCACCGGCACCAGGTAGAACCGCTGCGGCATCAGGTCGCAATAGCGGGTGTCGGCGTGGGCCGTGGCCTTGAAGAACAGCCCGGCCACCAGCGCGCCCAGCCCGGCGTACACGGCCTCGTCGGTATCGCGGTGCAGCCCATAATGCGTCGCCACCGTCCCGCCGATGACCAGGGTGGTGCCGAGGGTGCTCTTGGCCAGCCGCACGTCTTCGAGGTTGTTCCACATGTGGTCGGCCGCCATCGCATTCACATCGCACACGAGCGGGTATGCCCCGCGGTCGAGTACGCCGCCCTCATCGCGCACGGTGACGATCAGCGGCCGGTCGTCGCTGGGCCACCGCGGGTCGAACCGCGCCAGCGCCCCGTCGGGCCCGTAGGCAACCTTTTGCGGCCCAAGCCCGTGGCTGACCACCAACACCGTGTTGTACCGGCCCGATTTCAGCCGCGCGACCAACGGCTCGATGTATGGATTGATTTGAACCACCACGGCGTAGTTGTCATCGGCTTCGGTCTGGCGGCCAAGCTGCTGGTTGGCCAACGCGGCCATCAGATACCCCAGCGTGAAGTTCGACTCCCGCACCGCGTAACCGGTATTCAGATAATCCTCCTGGTGCAACGCCGCGTCGGGGTCCTCGCCGTGCGCCCTGGCTTGCTCATAGATCATGGCACGCCTCACAATCGCTTCGACATCAAGACGTTCGCCCTGCTCGTTGTCACCGAAATCGCGCAGGTTGAATAGCGCATTGCCCGCCGCGGCGCGGGCATTGTCCCAGTGCCCCAGCATCGCCTGCTGAACGCTGTAGTAGAACATCGTCAGCGCCTGCTCGAACGGCTCGCCCTTCCAGAACTTCAGGTCCTCGTTGATCACGACCGATTCGACGGTCTTGTCAGCGTTGATCCCCTGCGTCCGCAGCACCTCGTACACCCGCTCGAAGACCGGCTGGGCCGCGGTGGGATAACCGTCCGCCAGCGTGATAATCGCCAGCCGCATCCGGTCGAGCAGGTACCGCCGATCGGCGCGGTCCTCGGTCATCTGATGCCGCAACGCAACGCGGGCGGCCCCGTACTGACCCCGCGCAATCAGTCCCGTCGGCGCCGGGTGAGGCCTCTGACAGCCCGGCCCCAGCCACAGACCAACACAGATGAACACGGACAGAACAAGGCGAACACAAAACAGCGATTGCCGCCGCGCAGATTCGTGATCACGCCTCAACAATCTGTGTTCATCTGTGTTCATCTGTGGCTAAAACAATGTCAATCCCACACGTGCCCGTGGGCCGATCGCTTGTACTCGAACCGGTCCGACCAGACCGGCTCACCCGAGGCCATGTCGAGAATCTCAAACTCGCAATAGTACAGGTCGGTCCGGTCCACGGCGGTGGCGCGTGTGATCGACCGGAACGTCGCGGACATCTGGTGCGTTGGGCGGCGCTCGGCCCCGAACGAATCGTCGAACGCGTACAGGTCCGGGTCGCGCCTGATCTTTTCAACGCGCTCGGCCCGGATCACAAAGCGGATGTTCTTCTGGTCCCACAGCGCCCGGATCGGTGCCGCGCCGCGCAGCCGTGCCATGATCGCCCACTGCTCGGCATCCGTCATCACGTCGCTCGACAGGTTCTGCACCCGGTCGATCGTAATGACCCAGCGCGGGCTGTCGGCGGCGCGCGACGCCACCGGATCGCTGTGCGCCAGGCTCGCCGCCATGGCCGCGATCATGGCATCAAAGTCGTCGGCGGTCATTCGGCTGGAGCGCTGCGGGGTCGCGGCGCACGCGGTCAGACACAATGCAAGCCCCCCGATCAGGACCCCCGTGGCTGCTGAGCCGCAAGCGGCTTTCACTTCACACCTGCGCGCCTGCCTGCTTCCGTCCCGTTTCAACGCCTCACCTGCTTCGAGTCGTATCGGTCCGAGAAGACGATCTCGTTGGTGGCGAAGTGGACCAGTTGGAACTCCATGTAGTACTGGTTGGTGTCACCGCGGCGGACCCGGTAGAAGTCGCCGTTGAGCGCGAAGGTGGTGGCCGGATCGTAGTCAGGCGGGTCGGCGTAGTAACCCTCATCGGCGACGCGCTCACGCTCGGCGATCCGGCTCATCCGGGCGCGACGCGCGACGAACTTGATCCGGTCCGTCACGTACCGGCTGCCGAGCAGCTCGTTGCGCAGCCGACTCCGCACGAACTCGAAATCATTGGACGAAACAATCCCGGTCTTGTTTTCGATGTCGCCGACCAGCACGGTGACGCGGCCCTGGGCGTTGCGGATCTGGGGGATTTGGGCAAGGTCCTGCGCCAGCCGCTGGGCGACCTGGTCTGAAAACTCGGTCAACGCCACGGGCAGCACCCTGAGCGAACCCACTTCGCCGCCGGTGGTGTCGTACGGGTCAAGGCGACCGGAACGCTCACCGATCGGCGGCCTGTTGCAGCCGGCAAGCAGCAAGCCGCTGATCGCAATACAACAGAAAAACGACAAACGGCACGGGGGTGAAGCTCGCATGATGGTCCCTCTGGTATTGCAGGGCAGGGGTTGTCAGGACAGCGCCTGGTTTCATAGAAACCCGCGTCAAACCTGCGTCGAACCCGCACCGCAGTGGTGGAATGCGGCATTATCCGCCGCACGCCGGACTGCGGCAAGCGGTTCGCGGCCGATGCCGCCACGCCACGCCCCCGCCACGCCGCTGTTGACCCCACGCAACACCGCCCAGCCCTGCGACATTATTTCCCAAAGACACTTGCCCTTAAGGCATGGCAGCGGATAAACTTGTGGTATAGTATTTGGGGTATTCCGCTCTGGCACACGCCTTGCCATAATCTCTGGCGTCGCTCGGAGTGGATTGCCGGCGGCCACAAGCCCCGGCCGGTGGAGGGAAAAACACGTCGATGGGGAACATTGGAGGGCCCCTCGGCACACCAGGAGGAAGCAGGTGTTCCGGCGCAACGCCGGGTCGCCCGGAGGCGAAAGGAGAGAGACGCTGTGAGAGGGAGAACATGTGTTGTCATTGCGCTTTTGGCCGTCGTCGGTGTCGGGGCCGCTGACGTGTTGGCCGGTCACCAGTCCGCACGCATCGTGCGCAAGGGTCACGTTGCGCCGGGCGGGGTGTCCGAATATCGTGTCCATGACACGCCGCAACACCTTTACCTTGTGCAGCGGTCGGTGACCGAGTCCGCCGCCGTCGTCTCCCGCGCCCTGAGCGAACAGCCGGTGCACAAACACCTGGTCGAGGTCCGCGTGGTCAACACCACGATCTACCTCGACCCCGATGTGAACTACATCCGACAGGGCCAGTACCGGATCGACGACGATCACTTCATCCTCAAGGCCCTTCGGCTGCACGCGTCACTGACCGCCAAACCCGCACGCGTGATCCGACACCCACAGGCAGGCGACATGACCGAACCTGTTTCGATCGAGCCGCGCCTGATTATTTACAAAGGCGACCTGCCCGAGCGCAGGGTCAAGCCGGCGCCGGCCAGGCCCAAGCCGGACAAACCGATTGACCGCGTGGTCCGGGCGGACTGACCGGCCCGTAGACCACAAGTTCTTAGGCCCCTGATCGAGTGCGACCCGGACCACCCCCTGGCCGGGTCGTGCTTTTTTTGTCATTGCGGTAACCGGCTTCATCCGACGCTTGAATAGCCGGCGGCTTACAGCCGCCGGGCCCGCGACCTGTCAGGTCGCGGCTAACCGTGTGAAATCAGTCGAATGCGTACCGGCGAATCCAGTCAACAAACACAGCACCGCGCGATGTTGGCGCTGCTGCTGCTGGTGCCGGCGCCGATTGTCGGGACGGCCGTGGGGATGGTTTTGTATCCGGGACCGGTCGGCTCGGCGGTGTATGGGCTGAGCAAGCTGTGGATGTGGGTCTTGCCGGCGCTGTGGTGG
>JAZGCX010000275.1:0-6029 GCA_036477175.1 Phycisphaeraceae bacterium | reverse complement strand
GGCAGATCCGCAATCTTCGCCGCGACATCGCCCGCGTGCTGACCGAGGCCCACGCCCGCCAGCGCAAGGAGAAGTCCTGAATCATGACCACCGCGACCGAAAACAAAAAGGCCAAGGCTCAGCGCGACCCGTTGACCGGGACCAAAACCGGTGTCGTCATCACAGACAAGCGGGACAAGACCCGCACCGTGGCGATCGAGTACCAGGTGCGGCACCCCAAGTACGGCAAATACCTGCGACGGCGGACGAAGCTGCACGTGCACGATCCCGAGAACGCCAGCAAAGTCGGCGACCGGGTTGAGATCGCCAACTGCCGCCCGATCAGCAAGACCAAGAGCTGGCGACTGCTTCGCATCCTCGAAGCGGCGCCCTCAGAACAATCGTAACCCCAGCCGCTTGCGGTTTGACAAGGGACATGAATGATCCAGCAGGAATCCAGAGTGGACGTAGCGGACAACACCGGCGCCAAGGTGGCTTACGTCATCCGGGTGTTGGGCGGCTCGTCAGCCCGCGGCAAGTCCACCCGCCGGACCGCGTCGGTCGGCGACAAGGTGGTCTGCAGCATCAAGAAGGTGTTGCCCGGCGGCGAGATGAAAACCGGCACCATCGTCAAGGCCGTCGTCGTTCGCTCCCGACACCCCGTGCGACGCGACGACGGCAGCTACGTCCGCTTCGACCGCAACGCCGTGGTCATCCTGGACGACGATGGCAACCCGCGCGGCACGCGCATCTTCGGCGCCGTGGCCCGCGAACTGCGCGAGAAAAACTATATGAAGATCATCTCACTGGCATCGGAGGTGGTATAGCAAAGCCGCCAGCCGCCGGCTTTGATCCGGCGCAAACACACGGCTAACGGCGAAAGGCTAAAGGCTAACAGCTATAACGGCTAAGAAATGGCACGACACGTACGAAAAGGCGACATGGTGATTGTGATCAGCGGCTCGGACGCCAAGGACAAGCGGCCGCGCAAGGTTCTGCGCGTCATCCCCGACAAGGACAAGCTCGTCGTCGAGGGCGTCAACGTCCGCAAGAAGCACCTGCGGCCCAGCCAGACCAACCCGCAGGGCGGCATCATCGAGAAGGAGATGCCCATTCACATCTCCAACGTTCAGCCGGCCGTCGACGGCAAGCCCACCCGCGTCCGATTCCAGACCCGCAGCGACGGCTCCAAGGTCCGCATCGCCGTCAAGGGCGGTGCGGTGATCGGCCGCGAACTGAAAAAGGCACGAAGATAGACCGGCGTCTGCCCGTGATGTCCCAACGGCCGGGCAAGGACAACGATCAGATACAAGCACGAGCAAACGATCATGACCCCGCGGATGAAAGAACGGTACAACGGCCCGGTGGCCAAGACGGTCAGGCAGGCGTACGGGATCACCAACCCGATGGCCTTGCCGCGGCTGGAGAAGGTCGTGCTGACCGTGGGCCTGGGCAACCAGTTGGAGGGGACCAAGCTCAACGCCAAGGCAAAGCAGCAGGTCATCAAGGACCTGGCGGTGATCAGCGGCCAGCGACCGGTCATGACCAAGGCCAAGAAGTCCGTCGCGAACTTCAAGGTCCGCAGGGGCTACGAGAACGGCGCGATCGTCACGCTCCGCGGCGACCGGATGTGGGAGTTCGTGGACCGGCTTGTGAGCCTGGCGATCCCCAGGATCAAGGACTTCCGCGGTCTGGCAGAGAAGAGTTTCGACGGCCGGGGCAACTATTCCTTCGGCGTCGTTGAGCAGGGCATCTTTCCCGAAGTCAACATGGCCGAGGCCGAGTACTCTCATGGGATGAATGTGACGTTCGTATTCCGCAACAGTGATGACGACAAATCGCGGACCGTGCTCCGCGAGCTGGGCCTGCCGTTTGCAAGGCGTGACGCCGCCCAGCCGAACTAACCGCCGCAGGTGATACCTATGTCCAGCAAGTCAACCACGGAACGCAACAAGCGGGTGCAACGAACGGTGCAGAAGTACGCCGAGCTACGCCGCAAGCTCAAGGCGGCCGGCGACTACGCGGCGTTGCAGCGGTTGCCGCGGGACGCCAGCCCGACGCGGCTTCGCAGCCTCTGCGCCCTGACCGGCCGTTCACGCGGCGTCTATCGCAAGTTCAAGATCTCCCGCATCAAGCTCCGTGAGTTGGCGCTGGAAGGCAAGGTCCCCGGCATGCGAAAGGCGTCGTGGTAATTGACAAATCCCCGGCCCGCGACTGAATTGGAGAACCGTCGATGTCACTGAGTGACCCGATCGCCGACATGCTCACCCGCATCCGCAACGCGAACCGCAACAAGGCTCCCCGTGTGGACTGCCGCAACAGCAAGGTTTGCACCGGTATTGCCGGCGTGCTCAAGGTCGAAGGCTACATCGGCGACTACTCGGTGATTGACGACGGTCGGCAGGGCATCCTGAGGATCGAGTTGCGTTACGGGCCGCACGGTGAGCAACTGATCCATCGCCTCCGCCGCGAGTCAAAGCCGGGCCGGCGTATTTACTCAAGGGTAGCGGACCTGCCGCGACCGCTGGCGGGCCTGGGCATCGCCATCGTCACCACCCCCAAAGGCGTGCTCAGCGATCGACAGGCCCGCAAGGAAAACGTCGGCGGCGAGCTGATCTGCACAGTGGAGTAATCAATCACCGTTGAGCGACGCCCCGACAGGAGCGCGTTCCGGAGCATCGCAGGAACAAACTAATGTCTCGCATCGGCAAACAACCCGTACCCCTGCCCGGCAGCGTCAAGGTCGCCGTCAGCGGCCGGGATGTCGCCGTCGAGTGCGGCAGCAACACGCTGTCGTACACCCACCGGCCGGAGGTCTCGGTCCGCGTCGAGGACGATCCCCGGCAGGTCGTGGTCGAGCGCAAGGGCGACAGCCGCAACGCCAGGGCGATGCACGGCCTGACCCGCGCGCTGATCAACAACATGGTCATCGGCGTCAGCAAAGGCTTTACGAAAGAGTTGGAATTGAGCGGCGTCGGCTGGACGGTCAGGGTCCAGGGCAACAAAGTCGCCCTGAATGTCGGTTACGCCGACACCCGTGAGGTGGACATCCCACCGGGCCTGAAGGTCCAGGTGCAGGGCAACAAGATCACCGTCAGCGGGCCCGACAAACAGCAGGTCGGCCAGCTCGCCGCCAAGATCCGGGCACAGCGGCCGCCCGAACCCTACAACGGCAAGGGCATCCGATACGCCGACGAACCGATCATCCGCAAGCAGGGCAAGGCGTTTGCCGCCGGCGCCGCCTGATCCGTGGAACGCAAACGATGAGGGCAAACAAAGTCAAACAGGCCCGCCGGCAGCGGCGCAAGGTCGGCACCCGCAAACGCGTCATCGGGACGCCGCAGCGTCCGCGGCTGACCGTCTATCGCAGCCTCACGCACATTTACGCCCAGGTCATCGACGACCTTGCGGGCAGGACGCTGGTGTCGGCCAGTTCCATCAAGGCGTCGCCCGCCGGCGGCGGCAACAAGGCCGGCGCCCAGGCGGTCGGCAAGGCCCTGGCCAAAAAGGCCACCGGTGCCGGCATCAGCAAGGTCGCCTTCGACCGCAACGGCTTCAAATATCATGGCCGCGTCAAGGCCCTGGCCGACGCCGCCCGTGAAGGGGGGCTTCAGTTTTGACCGCCGCCGCCTCGCCTGGCCGGTGCCCGGATCGACGGCCCGTGCTCAAACAAAATAGGACACACCATGCCAGAACTGCTCGAAGAAACCCAGGCCCTTGAATCGACCACGGTCGCCATCTACCGCACCGCCACAGTGGTCAAGGGCGGCCGCCGCTTCAGCTTCGCCGCGCTGGTGGTCGTGGGCAACCGCCACGGCAGCATCGGCGTGGGCTACGGCAAGGCGCCAGGTGTGCCCGCCGCCATCGAAAAGGCACAGAAAGACGCCAAGAAGAACATCTTCCAGGTGGCGCTCAACGGCGGCACCATCCCGCACCCGGTGACCGGCACCTTCGGCGCCTCAAAGGTCCGCCTGCTGCCGGCGTCGCCCGGCACCGGCGTGATCGCCGGCGGCACCGTTCGTGCCGTACTCGAAATGACCGGCATCCGCGACTGCCTGACGAAAGCCTACGGCTCGACCAACCAAAAGAACCTGTGCAAGGCCGTGATCCAGGGCCTTCAAAGTTTGCGGATGAAGGATCAGGTCGCGGCGTTGCGTGGGGTCGAGATCGAAAAGAGCGAGGTCGATGAGAAGCTGGCTGCGGGCGAACGGTATGCCCCGATGCAGACGGCGGCGACCGAAAAGGCCGCTGCGCCGGTGAACGTGGTGGGCGCCAAGAAGGGCGGCGCCCGCGGCGGCCGCGGTGGCCGACGCCGCAGCGGTCGCGGCGGTCGCGGCGAGAAGACTGCGACACCCGTGGGGACCGTGGGGACCAGAGCCGATGCCGCTGCCGCACCACCTGAAGCACCGGCCGCACCACCCGCGACCGCCGAGCAGGCCTCGGCCCCTGGACCGCAGACCAAGGAGCCAGCGTCCTGATCGGTCGGCCGCGATTGGGGTCACCGCTGACACAAAACGGAGAGAGTCGCACCATGATGATCCACGAAATCACGCCGAAGGCAGGCCGGCACAAGCGCCGCAAGCGCGTTGGCCGGGGAATCGGGTCGGGTCATGGCAAGACCTGCGGCCGCGGCCACAAAGGCGCCGGCTCACGCTCGGGCGCCACCGGGTCGATCCGCGCCAGCCGCGAGGGCGGGCAGATGCCCTTTTTCCGCCGCATCCCCAAACGCGGGTTCTCCAACGTCCGGTTCCGCATCACCTTTTCCATTGTGAACATCAAGGCTCTGGACGCCCGCTTCGATGACGGCGCCGATGTCAACCCGCAAACGCTGGCCAAAGTCGGCCTGATCCGCGACACCCGCCAGCCGGTCAAAATCCTGGGTGAAGGCAAGATCACCAAGAAACTGGCCGTCACCGCGGCGGCGTTCTCCAAGGCGGCGGCCGAAAAGATCAACATGGCCGGCGGCACCGCCATCACCGCGTGACGGATTGTGGATTCTGAACGAGGGCTGACCAACGAATGTCCACAAGTGTATTGAGCGACGGGCTCCGACCCGCGCGTTAAAGAACCCGTACACGAAAAGATCCTTCAACAACAACTGTTGTCCCCGTTTTGTAATACCGCTGGACAGACATGCTTCAAGCCTTCCTGAACATGTGGCGGATCCCGGAGCTTCGCAACAAGCTCCTGTTCACTGTCAGTATGCTGGCGATCTACCGGATCGGCTTCTTCATCCCGCTGCCTGCCGTGAGCCAGGAGCTGCTGCGTGAGTATGCCGAAGCGCAGTCGGGCACCGCGGCGGGTAACCTGATCGCGTTCATGGGCATTTTCACCGGCGGGTCATTCAATCAGTCTACGCTGTTCGCCCTTGGCATCATGCCCTACATCTCCGCGGCGATCATCTTTCAGTTGCTGGCGACGGTGATCCCCACCCTTCAGCAGTTGCAGAAGGAAGGCCCGGCCGGTCGGCAGAAGATCCAGGAATACACCCGCTACGCGACTGTCGGCCTGTGTGTGATCCAGGCGACAATGTACCTGGGCCAACTGCTCCGGAACGGCCTGGTCCACTCGCAGTACGCCGAGGGCACTGGGGCGGTGCTGTTCTGGGTCTGCGGCATCCTCGGCATGACCGCGGGCACCGTCTTCCTGATGTGGCTCGGTGAGCAGATCGACAAGTATGGCATCGGTAATGGCGCGTCGCTGATCATCACCGCGGGCATCGTCGCGCACATGCCCGACGCGATCAGGATGGTCGCCGACGGCTTTTCCCTCAGCAGCGGCGATCAAACCAAGCCCTATCACCTGGACACGGTCATTTTCCTGACCGCGGCGTTCATCGCGGTCGTGGCCGGGGAGATCGTGATCACCCAGGGCCAACGACGGATCCCCATTCAGCAGGCCAAACACACCCTCGGCCGACGCTTGTACGGCGGGCAACGCAGCTACCTGCCCCTGCGGGTGAATCAGGGTGGGGTGATGCCGATCATCTTCGCCTCGGCGCTGCTGATGTTTCCCTCGCTGCTGTTCGCCTATATGGCCGAAGCCTTTAG
>JAZGCX010000274.1:0-2671 GCA_036477175.1 Phycisphaeraceae bacterium | reverse complement strand
GAACTCATGACCAAGGCGATCCGGCACAAGGGCTTTGCGCTTATTGACGTGTTCAGCCCCTGTGTCACGTTCAATCACGACAACGACTACCCGTTCTTCCAGGAGCGCGTCAAGCGGCTGGAGGACGCCGGGCACGACCCGGGCGACTGGAAAGCCGCCTGTGAAAAAGCCATGGTCTGGGGCGAGACGATTTACACCGGCCTGTTCTTTGAGAGAACCGATCGGCCGACGCTCGGCCAACTGGAGCCGGTGCTCGACGAGGGCGGTCCGCTGGCCCACCGCCCGCTGGGGCTGAGCCGACCGCAAATCCAGCGGATCATCAAGACGATGATGTAGTTTTCTTTAGCGCTCCTGGCCGACCACCATCCGGCGTTTTCTTCATGCCCCGCC
This sequence comes from Phycisphaeraceae bacterium, assembly GCA_036477175.1. Classification (GTDB taxonomy): domain Bacteria; phylum Planctomycetota; class Phycisphaerae; order Phycisphaerales; family Phycisphaeraceae; genus JAZGCX01. The sequence continues at coordinate 2,281 of JAZGCX010000274.1, read as the reverse complement.
TTGCCCGGGCGGGGCTTTGTTATCATCAGCCAGCCGTCCAAGACGACCCAAGGAGTCCACGCCCATGCCCATCGAGATCACCATGCCGCGGCTTTCGGACACGATGGAGGAAGGCGCGCTCATCAAGTGGCACGTCAACGTGGGCGACACGGTCAGCTCAGGCGACGTGTTGGCAGACGTCGAAACCGACAAGGCCACGATGGAGCTTCAGTCGTACGACGACGGCACCGTCGCCCGGCTCGCGGTGGACGAGGGCCAAACACTGCCCGTCGGTGCGCTGATCCTGGTGTTGACAGAGGAAGGTGAGAGCGTCGAACAAGCCGCCGCCGCGGCCGCCGCCGAAGCGGCGGCCGAAGCCGAACCGCCTGCCGCCGCCGCCGCGGCTACCGCCACCATGGCGCCGCCAACCGCGCCGCCCGGCAAGGCCAAGGCCAGCCCATTGGCACGGAAACTCGCCGAGGAACACGGCCTGGACCTCGGGTCGATTGCCGGCACCGGTCCGGGCGGCCGCATCGTCAAGCGCGACATCCTCGCCGCGGCAGGCGGCGCAGCGCCCGCCGTGACAACCGCCGCCCCTGCCGCACCGGTTGCCGCCGCACCCGCGACGCCGCCACGCCTCGAGGCCAGGACCGTCCCGGTCTCCAACATGCGAAAGACCATCGCCCGGCGCCTGGTCGAGTCCAAGACTACCGCCCCGCACTTTGCCGTCACTGTGGCGGTCAACATGGACCCGCTGCTGGACGTGCGCCACCAGGTCAACGCCACGCTCCAATCGCAGGGGGTGAAGCTCAGCGTCAACGACTTTGTGGTCCGCGCCACTGCCATGGCGCTTCTCCAGCACCCGATGGTCAACGCGAGCTGGACCGACGACGGCATTCAACTGCACGGTACGATCAACGTCGGCGTGGCCGTGGCGCTGCCGCAGGAAAAAGGCGGCGGCCTGGTCGTGCCCACCCTCCGCGATGTCCACAACATGAGCCTTGAACAGATCAGCGCCCAGACCAGACAGCTTGCCACCAAGGCCCGTGAACAGGGTTTGACTCTCCAGGAGATGTCCGACGGCACGTTCACCGTCTCGAACCTGGGCATGCTCGGCGTCGAGCACTTTGAGGCGATCATCAACCCGCCGCAGGCCGCGATCCTGGCCGTCGGCGCCGCCATTGAAAAGCCGGTCGTCCGTGACGGCCGGATCGTCGTCGGCCGCGAAATGACCTGCACGCTAAGCTGCGACCACCGCGTCGTGGACGGCGCCATGGCCGCCGAGTTCCTCGCCACGCTCAAGCAATTGCTCGAAAACCCCGCCGCGATGCTGGTTTAGAAAGCAATACCGCTCATCACCGCGGGCGCGGTTTCATATCAACAACCCAAGTTCACCCGCCGGGCCGGTGCAGTCAGGCCGGTCGCCGCCGCAGCAGAACGGCCAATCCGCCCAGGGCCAGCATGGTCAGCGTCGCCGGCTCAGGGATCCACACCTTGATCGCATCGATCTCTGTGATCTCGTTGTGGCCAAGAGCGGCGCCGAATGGGTCAATCGCGATCGCGTTGAACCCGATGAACCCTGGTGGGGGTACGAACGGGGCCGGCACCCACCGCGCCACGTAGTCATCGATGGTTGTCGCGGCCGTCCAGCCTGGGACGAAGACTGTTACCGGGACGCCGTGTACGCTGACGGCGGGGCCAACCAGTGGGATACTGACGAACCACAGCTCGTAATCCAGTGCCGCTTCACGGGGAGCGGGGACATCCGTGTCTTCGCCGCCACTGATAATGGAGAAGACATCGGCCCCGGTGAAGCTGGGGAATGCGTAGTCGATGTTGGCCAGCTCCGGCAGGGCTCCCGGTGGCGCCTCGGCCACTGAATGGCCGTGGGCCACGCCGCCGCTGGTGTGCGGCGACGCCATCGTCGGCGCGATCTCCCATCCCATTGCTCCGATCACAGGTACTCCGAGCACCGTGTGGTTCGATCCTCCGGGTCCGCCCACTTCATCCGGACGATGCTCCTGGACCCAGTCGAAGTCGGCCCGATCCCCCGCAAACGGGTCATTGTCGGGGCCGGCAGGGAAGACTGGGGGACCGAGGGCATCGACGATGTCAACGCCAGCGGCGGTGGTGTAGCCGGTGTGCTCTTCCGTGAAGATACCGAGGGGGGCGACCGGAATGGTACCGGGCAACGGGGCAACCGGGATGAACGCGGCCGGGGTCATGAAGTTCAGGTAACCGTCGCCCGGCACCGGCGTCCAGAGAGCCGGTGTGTCTATAGCGACCGGGATGTGCGCCGCAA
>JAZGCX010000273.1:0-2502 GCA_036477175.1 Phycisphaeraceae bacterium | reverse complement strand
CTCAACGGCTGCGGCGACAACACCCGCAACGTGATGGGCTGCCCGTTGTCCGGCTTCTCGTCCGTTTACGACGCCAACGCGATGGCGCGGAAGTTCGGCGAGTACTTCCGGCTGCCCGCCGAGCCGCACATCCAGGTCTTTGAGATCGACACCAGCCTGATCCACACACCGGACCAGCACTTCGCGTACGGCCCGAAGCTGTTAAACCGAAAATTCAAGTTCGCTTTCTCGGCCGTCCATCGCGACGAACAGACCGGCAACTGGCAGCACGACAACTGCGTGGAACTGCGAACGAATGACGTCGGTGTCATGCCCATCGTGGAAAACGACAAGGTCGCCGCGTTTGGAGTGTACATCGGCGGCGGCCAGGGCGAAAAGAACGGCAAGCCCACCTTCGCCGCGCTGGGCAAGCCTTTCGGCGTGTTCACAGAGGCCGAGCTGCTCAAGGGTCTGGACGCGATCGTCAAGGTGCACCAGGAATGGGGCGATCGCAAGAATCGGCACTGGGCGCGGTTGAAGTACGTCGTCAACGCCATGGGCATCGAGTGGTTCCAGCAGCAGGTCAAAGCGCTGGGGGCAACGTTCGAGCCGCCCCGACCCGACTTCGACCCCGGCCCCCGGATGCTGCACCACGGTTGGCACCGCCAGCCGTCCAACGGCCTGCTCGCCTACGGCGCCTACATCCCAAACGGCCGGATCATCAACGCACCTCACGGCAACTTCAAGAGCATGGTCCGCCACCTGATGGACACGTTCGACATCGAACTGTTGACCACGCCCAATCAGGACCTGTTATTTACCAACATCCCGCCCGACGCCAAGGACTGGTTCGAGGCGGAGATGAAGAAGTTCAGTTACGGCACGTGCAACGACAAGCCGTACACCCGGCTGCGCGTGCTCTCGGGCGCCTGCGTCGGGCTGGACACCTGCCGCCTGGCCTACACCGAGTCCGAGCAGTTCGAGCCCGAACTGCTTGGCGAACTGGAACAGCGCGGCTACGGCGACATGAACGAGTCGATCGGCATCACCGGCTGCGAGCGGCAGTGCTTCCGACCGGCAACCAAGACGATCGGCTGGGTCGGCCAGGGGCCCAACCTGTATGGCCTGAAGCTCGGCGGCTCGGAGGACGGCCGCCACCAGGGTCAATGGCTCGCCGACGGCAAGAGGTGGTACCTCAAACAGGTGCCGCGAAAAGAGGTTGCCGTGGTGACCGCCGCGCTGTTCGACTACTACAAGGACAACCGCGCCTCGGACGACGAGGACATGGGCGCGTTCCACCGGCGCATGGGCGCCGACGCGATCATCGAGTATCTCAAGCAGAACCCGCTCACGGCCCCCCTCATGGAAAAGACCGCCGACGCGCCATACGTCCCCGATGACAGCAAGAACAACGTGCCCGTGTCGTAACTTGCGTCCGACAAATCGTGTGCTTCGGCGGTGTCGGCCGTGCTTCGCCACGCCACGACGAGGCCTACCGGGCAAAGTGAAAGTTGCCAAGCTGCTCCAACGCACGTGACATTGCCTGGGTGCCAAGCGACCCACCGCCACGGTCCGCTGCCATTGTGAAGTAGCGTTCGGCCAATTCGGTCGCAGCCAGCGGCAGGTCATGCTCCCGCGCCGTGCCGGCAACAATCGCCAGGTCCTTGAGCACCAGGTCGATCATGAAGCCGGGGTTAAGGTCACCGGTGGCAATCTTCGGGCCCAGGTTGGAAAGCTGCCACGATCCGCCGGCGCCGCCGCCTACCACCCGGATCATCTTTTGCGCGTCAAGCCCGCACTTTTTCGCCAGCGCCATCGCCTCGCACACGCCCAGCAGATTGCACGCGACGGCCACCTGGTTACACGCCTTACACACCTGGCCGGCACCGCTTTGTCCTACGTGTGTGATCGACTTGCCCACTGCTTCGAAAACCGCCTTGCAACGCGCAAACGCTGCCTCCGGACCACCGACCATGATGCTCAACGTGCCGTTTTTGGCGCCGACGTCGCCGCCGGAAACCGGTGCGTCCAGCAGGGTCACACCCTGCGCCGCCAACCGCGCCGCAAATTGCTGTGTCGGACCCGGGCTGATGGTGGAGAAATCGATCACGATCAGGCCGCGCTGTGCTGTGGCCGCGATCCCATGATCGGCAAACAGCACCTGCTCGACGTCGCGCGTGTCGGTCACGTTGATGCAGATCACGTCGAGGTCACGTGACGCAAGGTCGGCCGGCGAGTCGGCCACCGCCGCCCCCAGCCTGGCCAGCGGTTCGCGCTTCGATGCAGTACGGTTCCATACACACACGGCAAAGCCGGCGCGGATGAGGTTCGCCGCCATCGGCGCGCCCATGATCCCCAGGCCCACGTAACCGACATGCTTGACGGGCCGGGACGTGTCGGGCATTTCGCCGGTCATCATGCCAGCTCCGCCAGGGCGATTGGTTCGACAGGATAGTCGTTTTGCAGCGCTGGTGTGAGCGGGTCTGTGCGGTCAGCGGTGTCGAACCGCACACCGATCAGGTC
>JAZGCX010000272.1:0-3651 GCA_036477175.1 Phycisphaeraceae bacterium | reverse complement strand
GGAGCCGGTCGGCAAAGTAGTCGCACAACGGCGCTGCACGCTCCGGCGGGGCTGCATCGGTAAAACTGGGCCGGCGGCCCCGGCGCGCATCAGCGTAGAGTGTGAACTGCGATACGACCAGCGCCCCGCCGCCCACGTCCAACAGTGACCGGTTGAACTTGCCCTGCTCGTCGTTGAAGATCCGCAGGTGAACGCTCTTATCAGCCAGCTTATCCGCGTCCGCTTCGGTGTCGTCGCGCCCGACGCCGACCAGCATGACCAGGCCATGGCCGATCCGGCCGACGACGCTGCCGTCCACGCTGACCGATCCTTTACCGACTCGTTGCAGCAACACGCGCATCACGACAGCAGCATAGATCAAGCGCGTTTGCGCCACCACCCCGCCCCAACCCTCTCCCAGAGGGAGCGGGAGGTTTCATCTATTGCACCACGGGCAGGGCGAGGAGGGAGCCTTCGCGGCGTGACATGAGGCCCGTCGTCGCTGACGAATCGTGGCCGGGGTTGTGGTGCGCGGCGACAGCGGGGTCGGCTTCGTGTTCGGCCTCGTCGAACGTGACGAAGGGGATGCCCAGGTCCTTGAGCATCTGCAGGTCCTGTTCGGCGGGTCGGCCAAAGGTCGTGAGGTAGTTGCCGATCAGGAAGCTTGAGCCGCCGGCGAAGAACATCCAGCTTTGCATGTCGCGGAGGATCGCCTCGCGGCCGCCGGCGATCTTCAGTTCACGATCGGGCAGGATGAAGCGGAAGACGGCAATGATCTTGAGCGCTTCGGTCGGTTCCATCGGCGTGGTGGTGTCGTAAAGCGGCGTGCCCTGAATGGCGTTGAGGAAGTTGATGGGCACGACGTCGGCGCCGAGTTCGCGCAGTGTAAAGGCCACGTCGAGCCGGTCCTCCCAGTCCTCACCCATGCCGAAGATGCCGCCGGAGCAGATGGACAGGCCGGCTTCCTTGGCGATTTTGAGCGTGCGGACGCGGTCATCGTAGCTGTGGGTGCTGACGACGTTGGGGAAGAAGCGGCGACTGGTTTCGAGGTTGTGGTTGATCCGCAGCACGCCCATGTCCTTGAGGCGTCTGGCCTGGTGGGGTGTCAACTCACCGAGCGTGGCGCAGGGGCGGATCTTGGCTTGCTCAGCGGTTTTTTTGAAAAAGGGTTCGAGCCAGTCGAGTTCGCGGTCGGTCGGGCCGCGGCCGGAGTTGACAATCCCGAAGCTGGACGCGCCGCTGGCGGCGGCCTGGCGGGCGGCCCGGTCCATCTGCTCGACGCTCATCTTGTCCGGTGTGACGTGCGTCTTGTAGTGCCTGGACTGAGCACAGTAAGAACAGTCTTCGCTGCACGCACCGGTCTTGCCCGTGACGATTGAGCAGAACTTGACGTGTCGGCCGACATACCTGATGCGGATCTTGTTGGCCCAATAGAACAGGTCGTACAGTTCGTCGGCGTGGGTACGGACTAACTGGCGGGCCTGGTCACGGCTGATCCATTGGCCGGACAGGACCGCCCGTCCCAGTTGCTCGATGCAGTCGGTCATCTGGTGATCCCGCTGCCGGCGCACCGGTGCCCGGCGAATGGGCTGGGGAACAACGAGGCGGTTGTTACCGTGACCTGCCGCCGCCGCCTTCGCGGCCTTCGCCGCCGGCCTGGCCCTGGAACAGCCGCGCCATGTCCGTGTTGGCGACCAGGTTCAGGGTCCCGCGAGTGCCCCTGAGCTCGGTGGTGTAGATCAGCAGCCGGTTGGTGGTATTGTTGAGGACGAATAGTGCTTCTTCGTCGTTCTTGGTGAGCGAGGTCATGACGGTAAAGTTCTGCCGACTGATGACGAGTTCGGCCTGGGCGGACTGGGTGATGTGGCCCTGAAGCTGCACCAGCAGCAGACCCGCAAGGATGAAGGCCGATCCGATCAGCATGTAGCAGGCCATCTGGATATTGCTCATGTCAAGGCTCCTTCGGGCGTTGGAGGCGGGTGTCGGCGATTCGATCATGCCGATCATCGGCCCCCGCCGGTGGCCCGGGAATCTCTGCCCAAGTCGCGGCCGCCGATCACGCTCAGTTGGTTGTTCGCCGAGTTGAAGAACAGTGCGATCATCCGGGCGGAGTTGGTCTCGACGACGTACACCACGTTCTGGCTTTGGCGACCGGTGACCTGGCCGGAAATCATGATGTAGTCACTGCCGCCGCCGAATTGCGCCGCCGCCGGCTGAGCGGTGAGGCTGACCATCGCCAGGGCGATGACCAGCACCAGGTTCAGCGCGATCAGGGCGCCGAGCGAGCGTCTGTTCATGACGGTTCTCCTTTGTGGCAGCGCGGCGCTAATCGCGGTGGCCACGTTTCGACGGCTTGAAGCTTCCCACGAGCACGACGATGAGCAGCACGGCCGAGACGACGACCACGAGCCACGGTTTGTCCGGGTCCGGGGCCTTGCCGATCTTCTGCTGAGCCCACACGGGCGCAGCGGCAGCGAGTAAAGTCACGGCAGTGCTGATCAATCGCAGCGGTGTCATCCGCTGAATCATAATCCGCTGCGGGTACGGTGTAAACAACCAACGCAACGAAGGATCGATCCCCAGCGCCGGGCCGCTATGTTACGATAGCGTGATGCCCTGGGCGGTGCTGCTGTGGGTGTTGGTCGGCTACGTGTGCGGGTCGGTGCCGTTCGGGCTGCTGATCGGGCGGGCTCGTGGCGTGGACATCCGCACGGCCGGCAGCGGCAACGTGGGGGCGACCAACGTGGTCCGGTTGCTTGGTCGAACGTGGGGCGTGCTGTGCTTCGTGCTGGACGTGCTGAAAGGCTTGTGCCCGGTGCTGGCCGCGGGCGTGGTCATGGGCTGGGCCGGGCGGACGGACCTGAAGGCGGTCGAGGCGTGGCAGTGGCTGGCGGTGGCGGTCGCGGCGGTGCTGGGGCACATCTTCCCCATCTGGCTGTCGTTCAAGGGCGGTAAAGGCGTGGCGACCGGGCTGGGTGTGCTGCTGGGGTTCTTCCCCGTGTTGACCCCGGCGGGTCTGGTGGCGGCCTTGACCTGGCTGGCGATGGCGGGCCTGTTCCGATACGTGAGCCTGGCCAGCATGACCGCGGCGGCGGCGATACCGATCTATCTGCTGATCGGCGCGGCGATCAACGGCGGCCGCCCGACGATGGACCTGATGCCGCTGCTGATCGTGACCGGACTGATGGCCGTGCTGGTGGTGGTGCGTCACCGCACGAACCTGTCGCGGCTGTGCGCGGGGACCGAACCGAAACTGGGCCAAGGCAAGGGGCAAGCACCGGACGGTCGTTGATCTCGGATTTTACGCTATGTCGCCGGCGTTGGGGGTGATCTGCGGCGGGGCTCAAGTCGCACCAACGCGCCATTTCCAACCGGCCGGCCGTTACGGCGACGGCGCCACAGTCGCGCTTGCTTTGATCTCCTCGAGCAACAGGGCCGCTATGGTCGTGTCGCGCCGGCCGCCGATGAGAAACTGCACCTTCGTCTGGCTCTGGCCCTTGGCAACGACATGGATGATCAGCCGTGTACCGAGCGCCGAGCGGACATAAAACTCCGCGTCGAGTTCGGTCGCCTTGGCTGAAATGACGCCGAACTTCTTGGCGGCGATCACCCGCCGCGTGGCCTCGATGACCTTCTCGCTGGGGGCATTGATCTGGTGGGCCGGCAACCGGT
>JAZGCX010000271.1:0-13661 GCA_036477175.1 Phycisphaeraceae bacterium | reverse complement strand
CCGGCGTCAACGGTGATCGGGCTTTCCGTCACGTCCGGCCGATCGGCGCTGAGGTCTCGCATCAGATGCCGCGGCGTCGGGTTGAACAGGTGGTAGCCGTTCTTGTCCGCCGCACCCTGCTGTTCCGCCACACCATCGCCGGCGGTGCCCAACAGCAGGACCAGCACCAGCGTCGGCACATGCCGGGTTGTGTCGGGTTGTGAACTCATCCGCTCACCCGCCGTGGTTGGGCGTCCAACAAACCCATCCAGCCCAGTTCGGCGAACTCGCTTTGGTGGGCGTGGAACATGTACTGGCCCGGCCAACGGGAACGAAACTCCAGGATCGCTCGTTCCGCCTGGCAGAACATCGCCGTGTCGGTGTACTCCTGCGACTGCAGGGTCGTCCCGGTGCGGTAGATCCGGAAGAACCCGGCGTGCAGGTGGAACGAGTTGATCGGGTCGAACTCGGTGATGTTGAGCAGATACACACGCACCAGATCGCCCAGCCGCACCGGGATCGGGCGGGCCATGAAACCGAACGCCACCGAGTTGACCGCATACACCTCGTTCTCGTCGTCAAAGTTGGTGTCGAAGCCGTTCATCACCATGACCAGCTCGTGGACGCGATGGTCGGCGGGCAGCGGCTGGTTGGTGTCCGGATCGATCTTCGGTCGACCGCCGGGCGGATCGACGACGAACACCCCATACATCCCCTTGTGGACGTGGCGCTTCAGCGGCAGCACGTGGCAGTGGTACAGGTGCAACCCGACCGGCTCGGCGTCGAACTCGTAAATGTCGTAGCCGCTGCGGCGCAGCGCGACCCGATCCATCGCCAGCCACGGCCGGGGGTCCGCACCGGGCCCGAACGGCGCGTGGACCGGCTTGCTCGCATGACTGCCGGCTGGATGCACAAACTGGTTGGCCATCGATCCGTCCTGTTCGAACCGGTGCCAACCGTGAAAGTGGATCGTGTGCGGATGACCGCCTTCGTTCATGAACCAGATGCGGATGCGGTCGCCGCGGGTGGCGCGGATCGTCGGACCGGGGACCTGGCCGTTGTACGTCCATGCCGGGAAGTAAATGCCGGGGGCGATCTCGATTTCCCGGTCGATTGCCACGAACAGGTACTCGCGCAGGGTTTGGCCATTGGGCAGGGCCGACTGCCGATAAAAATCGCCGCCAAAACCGCGCAACATCTGCGGGAACTCGGTCCTGTTGAAGGCCGTCAGGTAGTGCATCGGATCGACCGGCTTCTGTTTGTCGCCGATGGTGCCAACGGTGCCCATCGCATGGACGCGGGCATCGCCTGCGTGAGCGACCGCGCCGCGTTCAGTGGACGTGGCTTGGCCATAGGAACCAGCCGGTCGGGTGCTCGCCGGAGCCGCCGCCGCCAAGGCACCGCCGGCACCCAGCACCGCGCCGGCCTTCAAAAAGCCGCGCCGGCTGTACGAAGCCCCAGTGGGAACACACGGAGGTGGGAGCATGGGCGACTCCTTGGCGCTTGCGTGTCGCAATAATTTGTGGTTTGGGCCGAGCCTTATTCTGGAATTGATGCGGCATCAACACGGCGCACTTACACGTCCACGCGCACCTGCTCCGCATCACTGGCGCGAAGCGCGATCAGCGCCCCGCGGACCCGGTAACAGGCCGGATCGCCGATCGGACTGCCGAAAACGCGTTCCACCATGGTGCCGGGGATCATGCCCAGATCGAACAGGCGTCGCCGTATGTCACCGTGCTGAGCCAGGTCCAGCACACGCCCTGCCTGTCCGGTCTTCAGTTGCGTCAGTGTGATGCCCATCAACTTCGCTCCTTAGCTTTTTGGTCCGCCCCAAACGTATCCAGGCGTCAAAATCCCAATTCACTTGATCCTGCACAAATGTTTTGACTTGTCAAAGTCTCGGCCTGCTGGCATCGGCGTCGGTCTCGGCAAAGCGCCGGGCGGGTCTATCAGAAACGGCTTTCGGCCGGTTCCCGCCAACGATTACCTTCGGAACCGCCCACCACGCGGGCACCGCAGCCGAACAGGCCCCGCGATTGCCATGCGAGATGCGATCCCGCCTGCCGGACAAGGCTTTGGGACGCCTGTCCGCGATGTTTTGACTAATCAAAACCATCTATTTGAATAATATAATACCCCGAGCTTGGCAAATGTCAAATCCGGGGGTACAGTACCCGAGAGCTTCCAGGAGCTGAACGATGCCCACCAGCACTGTCGAGGACTACCTCAAACACCTCTATATTCTCCAGCAGAGGGCTCGTACCGGCCGCCGGGTGCCCTTGGGCAAGCTCGCTGAGGCGATCGGGGTCACGCCCGGCACCGCCACCTCCATGATCAAGACCCTGGCGACCTCCGGCCTGGTCCGCTACACCCCGCGAGGTGGTGCCAGGCTCACGGCCGCAGGTGAGTCCCTGGCCCTGATGGTGCTGCGACGCCACCGCCTGGTCGAACTATTGCTGGTCAAGGTGCTCGGGCTGGACTGGTCTGAAGTGCACGTTGAGGCCGAGCGACTTGAGCACGCCGTTTCCGACAAAGTGCTCGAGAAGATCGACGCGATGCTCGGCCATCCGAGCGTTGACCCTCACGGCGATCCGATCCCCAGCCTGGACGGTGAGCTGTCAGGGCGGACGCTTACTAATCTGACCGATTGTCAACTCAACCGGGTCGTTCGCATCGCGCGGGTTGCTGACCAGAACCCGTTGTTCCTGCAGTTTGCCGAGCATCACGGCCTGACACCGGGAATCGATCTTGTCGTCGAATCACGCGACCCGGCTGCCGATGCGGTCACGATCCGCATCGCATCGTCAGAACCAACTGCAGCGATCACTCTTGGTTCCATCGCGGCAGCCAAGTTCCTTGTCGAAGTGACTCGGACCTCGAACAGTCGCGAAGAGGGGGTAGCGACCGCCAATCTGGTTGGTGGGTGATACGCAACGCACGATTTGATTGCGCTTCGTGGAAGGTGATCGCGGTGGCACGTTGCGTGGCGGCGGGTCAGGGGTTTGTTCAGATGGGTCAGGGTTTGTGTGCTTCGGCGCGGCTCTGAAGCCGGACCCGTTCCAGGTAATCGTCCACCCGGTACCATTCGTACCAGTTAGTAATCCCGGCATCCTGCGCCGCGCGGGGATCGAGGACACGGCCTTCGGAAATCGCCCCCGTCTTGGGGTTAATGAGGCCGGCACCAACCGTGACCGGCCGATTCGTCTCCCACGCGCGATAGTACGCCTCCTGTAGGTGGGTTAGGCCGGTTGTCACGCCGGGCGGCTGGCGATCCGGCCCGGCGGCGTTGGCGGTCTCGGTCGCGGCGACCAATGGCTCGGTGAGGTCACGGGTGGTTGCGGGATACGCGACGCTCTTGTCCTGCTCGTCGTTCGAGGATGATGATAACACGGCGGTGGACGTCAGTTGGCGGGGCTCGGCGCTCGCATCGGCGGTGACCACGTCGTGCAACGACGTGGTCCGCCCACCGGCGCCCGGGCGATCGGTGTCATGAATGTGTGCAAGCCATGGATCGGCCGCCGGCCATGGCCGTGACCTGGTCAACATCGCCTCGTTTTGGCGGTCTTGCCGGTCGGATGCCACCAAAAGCAAAAGCCCAACGTTGCCGGCGACCATAACCATAAACAGGATGGCGGCGATCATCGCGGCGATCACCAACCCGAACCGGCGGGCGAAGACGGACCCTGAATCGCGCTGCGGCGCGTCGATGAATCGTAGAGATTGGTTGCGCACCGCCTCGAGTGCCGGGGCAGGGATCACGTGCGGAACAATTGCCTGCTGCTGCGGCATCACTGCGTTCGGCGCGGCCTGTGCGGCTTGGCTGGCCGACTCCGTTGCGGCGCGTGAAGCGCGGACTTCGCCGAGCAGCTCGCGCAGCAGCGGGTCGATTGATTCGGTGTCCTGTCGCGTGGCGTCACGGACGGCCCCAATCAACTGCTCAGTTGAAGGTTGAGTCTTGGTATCGTCGAGCAGTTCGCAGAGCACCGATTTCACGCACGACAGGTTACGCGTCACCTCCTCATGCATGGCTTGGACGAGCGGCTCGGGCTGTGGCGGCGACTGCACCTTGTCGAGGATTTCGCGGAGCACGGCCGCATTCTGGGCACGCCCCGTTTCGATCGCGTCGCGGATCGCATCAACCAACGGCTCGGTGGGAAGCGACTGGATCTTCTCGAGCACCTGTTTCGCCAGCGTTTCGGTGTGCGTGCGTTCGGCCTCGAGCGCGTCACGAACATCCTGTGCCAAGTCTTCGGTTGATGGCGCAGTTGTGTCGGAGCTTGGTTTGTCCACCATGCGTATAAAGACCATAGCGGTTGCGCCAATCTGGATCCGATCACCCTCAACCAGGGGCGTGGCGTTGGTGATGGGCTGTTTGTTGACATAGGTGCCGTGGGATGAGTTGTTGTCACGGATGTGCCACTGCCCGCCGTCGAGCCACAATTCGGCGTGGCGTCGTGACACCTTGTCATCGTTCACCTCCAGGGACACATCGCCTCGGCCCTGGGCGAACGACTGGCGATCGACCAACTCAAACACTTGGCCCTTATCGGGCCCACGGATGACGACGAGGGTGTACACGGCTGGGGCCCTTTTTCCAGGAGGGACTCGGGTCATGTCGGTCCACTAGGCGGGTGTGACAACATACCCCACCGCCGGGGATCGTTCAAGCGGTGACGGGGCCGATGAGGCGCAGCCCACCGACTGGCGAACGTGTCAACGTCCTGTGCCCGGTCGTGGTGCCGCGCTCACCATGCTGATCGGTCGGGCAACATCGGCCCTTATACCGGCGACGGGACGGTTTCAAGCACCTGCTGCATGATGCGGTTGGTGGCGATGCCGTCGGCGTCGTGCATGTAGGTCTTGCTGATCACGCGGTGGGCGCAAACGGGGACGACGTTTGAAATGATGTCTTCGGGCACCACGTAATCGCGGCCGCGGACCAGAGCGGTGGCGCGGGCGGCGGCGGTGAGCGCCAAGGCACCACGCGTCGACACCCCGATCTGCAACTGTTCGTTGGTGCGGGTGGCGTTGGCGATCTGCACCACGTACTGGGTCAGGCTCGGATCGACACGCACCATATCGGTCTGTTTCTGCAGTTGCACCAGGTCCTGGGTCGTCATGACCGGCTCGATCTTGGCCAGCTCGGTGCGTAACGGATCAATGTCAAGGATGCGTACCTCGTCCTCGGGGCTGGGGTAGCCCAGGTGCAGCCGCATCAGGAAACGGTCGAGCTGACTTTCCGGTAGAAAGTAGGTGCCCTCGAAATCGAACGGGTTTTGCGTTGCGATGACGATGAACGGTTGAACGAGCCGGCGGGTCGTGCCATCGATCGAGACCTGGCTCTCGTTCATGGCCTCCAGCAGAGCGCTTTGGGTTCGCGGCGTGGTGCGGTTGATCTCATCGGCGAGGATGATATTGGAGAAGATCGGCCCGGGCTTGAAGACAAATTCGCTCTTCTGCTGGTCCCACACGGTGACCCCCAGCACATCGGCCGGCAGCATGTCGGGGGTGAGTTGGATCCGGCTGAGGGTACAGTCGAAGCTCTTGGCCAGGGCGGTGGCCAGGATGGTCTTGCCGACGCCGGGCACGTCTTCGATCAGGATGTGGCCCCGGGCCAGCAGGCAGATCACCACCTTCTCGATCGCCGCCTGGTTGCCCAGGTAGACGCGTTGGATGTTGGCTCTGAGCTGCTCGATGCGGTGCATCGCCGTCTCCCGGTCGTTCGCCGAAACCGCTGATACGTGAGTATACCACTGATTGTTGTTTATCATCGGCCACCCGATTCACGCGGGTAACGGTGAAAAAGCGGGCGGCCATTTGCGTCTAAGAGGACGGCTGGCCGATAGAATGAGCGCCGCTGCCGCGGCACCGCCGGGGTGTTATCGGTCGTGACGCTAAACGTTCAGTGGGGCGCGCCGCGTGGACTACTACTACTACGATCGTTTCAACCAGTTGCTGGAGCGGATCGGGACGTACCCGGTGCACGAGATCGTGGTCGAACTCGTGCTGCTGTGGGTCCTCGTGTACCTGGTCTTCCGCTTTCTGCGCGGGACGCGTGGCGCGCGGGTGATCAAGGGCGTGGCGCTGATCCTGGTCATCGCCACCCTGGTTATCCAGGTGCTCACAGGGGAGAACGCGTTTAGGCGACTTGACTTCCTCTACACGAACTTCCTGACCCTGGCGTCGCTGGCGCTGGTGATCGTGTTCCAACCCGAGCTCCGACGGGCCCTGACACAGCTGGGCGAAGCGAATATCTTTCGATCGGCCGGCGGACTGCGCAAAGCGCGGGTGATCGAGGAGATGCTGGGTGCGGTGACCTACCTGAGCAAGAACAAGATCGGCGCGCTGATCGCGCTGGAACGTCAGGTGGGACTGCGCGGCGTCATTGAGGCGGGTACAAAAGTGGATTCGGCCGTTAGCCGTGAGCTTCTCAACACGATCTTTTGGCCCGGCAGCGCCCTGCACGACATGGGTGTGGTCATCCACGGCGACCGCGTCGCGGCCGCCGGCGTACAGTTCCCCCTGGCCGAGGGCGAGCAGATCAGTAGCGAGCTGGGTTCACGCCACCGCGCGGCCATCGGGCTCTCGATGGAGAGCGACGCGCTGGTGGTTGTTGTTAGCGAAGAGACCGGCACCATCAGTCTCGCCGAGCGAGGGCAATTAGAGCGCAACCTCTCGATCGATCGGTTGCGTTCGCTATTGACGCGCGGCTTGGGCCAAATGGCGCTGCCGCCCGAACGGGAGACCAATGAAGCAGACGAAGCCAACCAGACGACCTAGAGCAGTCAGATGAAGACTTCGGTGGTGCAGAAAATCGAGACTTATTTCGTCATCACGGTGATCACCGTGCTGATCTGGCTCTATGCTGAGAGCAAGAACGCGACGAAAGACCAAACGACCATCAACGTGCAATTTGTTGCCCCATCGGGTCAGGAGCTGATGATCGACCCGGCTGAGCCGACGCCGGTGCTGGTGACCTTCAGCAGCGCGACGAGTAAGGTCGCAGAAGTCAAGAAGCTGGGTTCAATCAAGCTGCTGGTCCCCGAAGATACCAGCGAGCCGGTGGTCCTGCGCGAGCGTTTGGCCGAGTCACCGCTGGGTGAACTCGCCGTCATCATCGAGACGGACCCGCCAACGATCCGGGTGCGCGCCGAACCATTCGAAACGCGGATGCTGCCGATTAAGGTGCTGCCCGGCGACATCCAATTGCGGGAGCTCGCCACGGCCGATCCGACAGACGCGGCGGTGAAGGTGCCTGCAAGCTTGGCCCCACAACTTGACGGGATCAAGCTCGAAGCCCACCTCGCCGACGCAATCGATGACCTGACAAAGTTCGATGACAACCGCCCACATACGATCTCCGTCCGGCTCGACCTGCCTGAGCCATTCCAAGACAAACCGGTCCGCATCGAGCCGGCCGCGGTGAGCGTCACATTCACCGTCAGCAGGCTGACCAAGACCACCAGTGTGCCGCTGGTGCCGATCTATGTGCGTTTGCCTGTCATCGAGTCAAACAACTACGAGGTCATTCCTGAAAACGACCAGCGCGTCTTGCCCGAAGACCTGGAACTTTCTGGGCCTCCCGAGCTGATTGAGAAGATTAACAACAAGGAAATCCTGATCACCGCCGAGCTGCGACTAGACGCAGTGGAACTGGACAGTGGCATCACGTCCAAGGAGCTTTGGATCAACAAGCCGCCCGGCGTTGCCATCGACTCGGAGATCCCCCGGCTCAACTTTACGATCAGGAAGAGCGAGAACGGGTCGTCCCCGTGAGCCCAGGGGTCTGTCCGGCTCGACGATTCGGGCGCAACCCGTCAATTTAGTCAGCAAAATTCACCACAATCATGGCCGGGTCCTGCCGTTTTGGTGGATGGTTTCGTCGTTCGCCGGTACGATTGAGGGTGACGAAAGGAGGTGGCCGTGGCGAGTCAGGCCCAGCTTACCCAGCCGCAGACCGGGTCCGTCAGCGATCTCAAGGCATACTGCCGTGCGATCGCCGACCGCGCTTGCGCCGCCAGCCGCCAGCTCGCGTCCATATCCGGCAGCGCGCGATCGGCCGCACTCAAGCGCGTCGCCGCCCTGCTGCTGGAACGTGCCGACCAACTCAAGGACGCCAACGCCAAAGACCTGGCCGCCGGCAAGGATGCAGGCCTCTCATCAGCCATGAGCGATCGACTCAGGATCGACGACAAACGGATCGAGTCCATTGTGTCGAGCGTCCGACAGATCGCCGACCAGGCTGATCCGATCGGACAGGTGATCGAAGGCTACGTCCGTCCCAACGGGCTCAAACTGCAAAAAGTGCGGGTGCCGATCGGCGTCGTGTTGATCATTTATGAGAGCCGGCCGAACGTGACGTCCGACGCCGCGGCCCTGTGCATCAGAAGCGCAAATGCCGTGATCCTGCGTGGCGGTAAGGAAGCTCGACACTCCAATGCCGCCATCGCCGCCTGTGTCCGCGACGGGTTAAAGGACGTGGGGCTCGACCCGGATTGCGTCCAACTGGTTGAGACAACCGATCGCGCCGCCGTGGGCGAACTGCTTAAACTCGATGGCCGGATCGACCTGTGCATCCCCCGCGGCGGTGAGTCGCTGATCCGGGCCGTTGTCGAACAAGCCCACATCCCCGTCATCAAACACTACGCCGGCAACTGCCACGTGTACGTGGATGGTGATTGCGACGATCAGATGGCACTGGACATCTGCGTCAACGCCAAGGTGCAACGGCCTGGTGTGTGCAACGCGGCCGAGACGATCCTGTTCCACGCCGCGGCCGCCGACCGTGACCTGCTGGCCAGGACGTGTCGGGCTCTGGCCGACCGAGGCGTGCAAGTCCGCGGCGACGCACGGACCTGTTGCCTGTTCACTGACGCTGAACCCGCCGTCGAGGAAGATTGGGGCACCGAATACCTCGACCTGATCGTTGCCGTGCGCGTCGTGGACAGCGTGCAAGAGGCCATCGACCACATCAACCGCTACGGGTCGAAGCACACCGATGCGATCGTTACCAGCAGCGTGGAGGCGGCCGACGCGTTTGTTGCAGGCGTGGACTCGGCGAACGTCTTCGTCAACTGCTCCACGCGGTTCAGCGACGGCGGCGAATACGGCCTGGGCGCCGAGATCGGCATCAGCACCGACAAGCTGCACGCCCGCGGCCCGATGGGTGCAGCCGATCTGACCACCTACAAGTGGGTTGTCCACGGCACCGGACAGACCCGATCGTGAACGGGATCCAGCTCGTCTGTTTCGACCTGGGGCGCGTGCTCATCCGCATCTGCGATAGCTGGGCCAAGGCGTGTGAGGCGGCCGGTGTCCTCATGCCCGCGGCGATTGAACCGGCGACTTACGAACGGATTCTCGAGGTTGGTCGGCACCACGGGACCGGCGCGATTGACACCCGACAGTTTGTCGAGGAAACCGCTCGGATCACCGGCTTGACGCCGGAACAGGTGGCGGCGGTCTCGGCTGCCTGGCTGCGTGGCCCATATCCCGGTGTGTTCGAATTGATCGAGCGGCTCACGGCCACCGGCGTGCAGACCGCATGCCTCACCAACACAAACGACCGGCACTGGCGGCAGATGACCACGCCCGGCGACCCGAACTTTCTGCCGCTGAATCGGCTCACCTACCGCTTCGCCAGCCATATGATTGGCCACGCCAAACCCTCCGCGGCAAGCTACCAGCACGTTGAACAGACCAGCGGTGTGGCTGGTGCGTCGATCCTTTTCTTCGATGACGAGCCCGACAACGTCGCTGCTGCGCAGCAGCGAAATTGGACCGCATGCCGGATCGAACTCACCGACGATACGGTCGCCCAGATGACACAGCACCTGTCTAACTACGGCATCCTGTAAGGCGCACTGGCCGGGCGCGGTTTGAATCCCTATCATCGCGGTGTTGTTTGCTTGCACAAGTCTGAGGGGCCATCATGACCACGACGCCGGCCCGCGCCGCCGATCCTGCCGCTGCCAGTCATGTGGTGCGCATTGAGGTGCGACCCAAACCCGGTGAGCCTGATCCCCTCGCCGCATCGGTTCATCAACTGGCGACCGAATCGCTGGGACATGTGACGGCAATCCGTACCGCGCGTGTGTACCTCATTGAAGCCGACCTCGACGACCAAGCCGTCGCACGCATCGCTCACGAGCTGCTGGCGGACCCCGTCTCACAGATTCCAGTGATCGGCGCCGGCGACCGGCCCGAAGATGGTGCGGTCATCGAGGTGCATGATCAGCCGGGCGTGATGGACCCGCTGGCCCAGTCCACCCGGGACGCGATCGTGCAAATGCTGCCCGGTTTACAACGCGACGGCGTCGAAGTCCGTACCGGCTTCCGTTACGACCTGCACGGCACCGATGCCTCGTCCCAAGCCCTGCGCGCGTTTGCCCAGACCGCCCTGGCCAACCCCGTTATCCACGATATCCATCTGCAACCGTTCAGGCCCGGCAAGTCCCCCCGTGAATCATCCTACGTGCTGCACGTCACGCATGCACCGATCCGCGATCTGGATGACCAGGGACTGATGAAGTTATCGCGCGAAGGTCATCTGTTCCTCAGCCTCGACGAGATGCATGCGATTCAGACCTACTACCGATCGGTCGCCCGTGAACCAACCGACGTGGAACTGGAAACCCTGGCCCAGACCTGGTCCGAACACTGCGTGCATAAGACGCTCAAAGCAACCATCCATTACCGCGAACACCAATCAGAAATCGGAAATCGGAAATCGCAAATCAACTGGTCAACCCGCCCCGGCCACACCGTCAATGACGACGGCTCGATCACCATCCACAACCTGCTCAAGAGCACCATCATGGCGGCAACGGATCGTCTCATGCAGGAGGACCATTTCCGCCAGTGGTGTGTCAGCGTTTTCGTGGACAACGCCGGGATTGTGAAGTTCGACGACGAGGACGCGGTCTGCATCAAGGTCGAAACACACAACCACCCCAGTGCGATCGAACCCTACGGTGGCGCGGCTACCGGGATCGGCGGCTGCATCCGTGACATTATGGGCACCGGTTTGTCGGCGCGCCCCATCGCGAACACCGATGTGTTCTGCGTGGCATTGCCTGACACGGACGATGTCCCAACGGGTGTGCTCCGACCCAAGCGCATCCTTGAGCAGGTCGTCGCCGGTGTCCGCGATTACGGCAACCGCATGGGTGTCCCCACCGTAAATGGAGCCGTCTGCTTCCACGACGGCTATCGCGCCAACCCGCTGGTGTTCGTCGGCTGCGTCGGCTTGATGCCGATCGACAAGTGCTTCGGCGACCCTCAACCGGGCGATCGGATCATCGCGCTTGGCGGCCGCACCGGCCGCGACGGCATCCACGGCGCTACCTTCTCCAGCGCCGAACTGACCGGCACCCATGCCGACGAGTTCGCCCACGCGGTGCAGATCGGCAACGCCATCACCCAGAAGAAAACGATGGACGTGATCCTCCAGGCCCGGGACCACGACGGCGGGCCGTTGTTTGGCGCGATCACCGACTGTGGCGCCGGCGGGTTCTCCAGTGCCGTGGGCGAAATGGGCGACAAGCTTGGCGCGCGTGTCACGCTGGAAACTGCGCCGCTGAAGTACCACGGCTTGTCGTACAGCGAGATCTGGATCAGCGAGGCGCAGGAGCGCATGGTCCTGGCGGTGCCGCCGAATCAAGTGGATCGCTTGCGGGCGCTATGCGACGCCGAAGACGTCGAGATGTGTGACCTGGGCCATTTTGGCCAGACCAACGATGCCGGCGAGCCCAAACTTGTGCTCACCTACAAGGGCGCCGAAGTCGGCAGGCTGTCGATGTCGTTCCTCCATCACGGCATCCCAACACCAACACGCGAAGCGATCGGGTCAGTTCCCAAAGCCGTCTCTGAGCCCGGCAAAGAGGCGGATCAGCAAACCCGCACGCTTGCTGACATCCTCACCGCCCTGCTTTCCCACCCCAATATCGCGTCCAAGCACTGGATCATCCGCCAGTACGACCACGAGGTACAGGGCGGCTCGGTCGTTAAACCGTTGGTCGGTCCACACCAGGACGGCCCATCCGACGCCGCGGTGCTGCGACCCAAACTCTCGAGCGACCGCGGCATCGCCATCGCCTGCGGCCTGCAACCGGCGCTGGCCGACCCCGCGCTGGCCGAGGATGCCGATGCCTATTGGATGGCCCTGGCGGCGATCGACGAGGCGGTGCGCAACTGCGTCTGCTGCGGGGCCGACCCGACCCGCATCGCCCTGCTCGACAACTTCTGCTGGCCCGGTTGCGACGACCCGTATCAACTCGGCGCCCTCGTGCGCGCCGCCGAAGCGTGCTATGACGGCGCGCTGGCCTACCGTACGCCGTTCGTCTCCGGCAAGGACAGTCTCAACAATCAGTTCACGACCGACGACGGCAGGCTGATCGCCATCCCGCCGACGCTGCTGATTACCGCGCTGGGCCTTGTCACCGACGTGACCCGCTGCCCGACGATGGACGCCAAGGCCAGCGGTAACTGCCTGTTGATTGTGGGCCAAACGACCGGCGAGCTTGGCGGCTCGCATTACCGCATGGTCGGCGGCGACGCGGCTGATAATCATATCCCCAAGGTCGATCTGCACCGCGGGCCCGGCTGCGCCAAGGCCGTGGCAGGTCTGATCGGCCAAGGCCTGGTGCGCTCGGCGCACGACTGCTCGGACGGCGGGCTGCTCGTTGCCGCCGCGGAAATGGCGTTCGCCGGTCACATCGGACTCGACCTGGACCTGCAGGACCTACCGACCCATGGCGAACTGGACACGGTTACCGCCTGTTTTTCGGAGACACCCAGCCGCTATCTGTTGGAAGTCGCGCCGCGTGACCTCGATGCGGTGATCCACACGCTGCAACAGGCGGGCGTACCGTTCGGCCAGATGGGTCGGTTCGCCGCCCATGATCGTCTGACACTTCGCACGCCGCGCGACGGCCCCATCCTTAATCTCGCGCTCGATGATCTGCGTGACGCCTGGCTCAAGCCGCTGGATTGGTAGCGTGCGGACCGCCATGCCTGATCCCGGTGCGCGGAGCAAGCCCCGCCACTCGACACGCCTGCGCCTCGTCGTTTCTACGTTGTCATTTTGTGGCATCGCTGCGCAAAAAAACCCCCCTCGGGTGGTGGGGGCCCGAGGGGGAGGAGGGAGAAGGAAGCGGCTTGTGGCCAACCGTGGCCTGCACGGCTATCCCGACCATTCATCGGGACCCACCGGCGTCAATCCGTTGTCGTCCTCCGTAACGCCACACCAATCCATGCCGCCCCTCTCGCTAATGAATGTTTGACCACGTCTGTTCATTAGACTAACTGCATCCCATCGAATTGCCGCAGTTCACGCACTTGTAACAGGTGCCGTTGCGGACAGTGATCGTACCGCAAACATCACAGACCGGGGCGTCGGCCTGCAATTTTTTTATCATCGTTGTCGCGGCCAGGGTCGCACCCTGCGCCGCGTGACCTGTCGTCGCCGCCGCGGAAACGACCAACGAGCCGGCAGCGGTATCAGTGGACATTGGTCGGCGTGGCCGGTCCACGCCACGGACCTCCAGTGGCTGGCCTGCCCCTAGATGCTTGCCGTTACCGCCGTTATCACCACTGCCAGGACCGGCCGCAGCAGCGGACTCACCGGCTCCGATGCCGATAGCGGCGGCAGCCGCACGGGGTGGGTCAGCGATCGATGC
>JAZGCX010000270.1:0-3379 GCA_036477175.1 Phycisphaeraceae bacterium | reverse complement strand
GGCCCGAGGCGCTGGGCCTGATTGAGCGGATACCGCCCGATGTCATCGTGATGGATGCGGCCGCCTGCAATGGTGAGGGCTTAGCCTGGACGCAGCGCCTCAAGGCCGATCCGGCAACCTGCGACATCCCGGTCATCATGCTGGCACCAACGGGCGATGAGCTGGACGCCCTGGCGGAACCGGAATCCGCCGTCGATGAGTGCCTGGCAAAGCCGATTCGCGACAGGGAGTTGCTGCTGCGGGTTCGCTCCGCGGCCAGGCTTCGGCAGCATCGGGGCGAGCTGCGCGACAACCGGGGCTTGCGCGGCGAACAGGCGAGGATGTGGGGCGCGCTCGTGGACTTCTGTCGGTCGGTGGCCAAGGCCGTCGACCTGGACGCGGTCCTGGAGCAGATTGTGACGACGGCGGCCGAGATGACCTGTAGCCGCCGCGTGTCGCTCATGCTGCCGGACGAGAGCGAGCAGTTCCTCACGATCGCCAAAGCCATCGGGTTCGACGACGAGACCACGGCGGGTGTCCGGGTGCCCATCGGCGACGCCGTCGCGGGGCAAGCCTATGCATCGGGCCGGCCGATCACCAGCGCGGACAACGACGGGCCACCGACCTGTCGTCCGGCGTATCACGGCAAGTCGTTTGTCAGCATGCCGATCGTTTCCACCATGCTCAACACGACCCACCAGCGGGTTGGCGTGCTCAACATCACGCACCGATACGGCGACCAGCCGTTCCAAGACTGGGAATTGGAGTTCATCAACCTGCTCGGCAACGTCGCCGGCTCGGCGATTGACGACATCCTGTGGCGTCGAGCCCGCGAGTCGTTGTTAAAACTCGAACGTGATCTGCAACTGGCCCGGCAGATCCAACAAAGCACCTTCCCCAGCCGGCTGCCGGTGTTGCGCGGTTTCCAGATCGACGCCTGGACCGAACCGGCCGAGGAAACCGGCGGCGATACCTACGACGTCATCGGATATCAACAAGATGCAGACGGCAGGCCGATCCTCGTCTCGGCGGACCAGGCGGATCGAGCCGTGCTGCTGTTGGCGGACGCGACCGGACATGGGATCGGCCCGGCGCTGTCGGTGACCCAGGTCCGGGCGATGCTGCGGATGGCGGTGCGGATGCAGCCGGAGCTTACGAAGATCGCCCGCCACATGAATGAGCAACTGTACGCCGACCTGCCCCAAGGCCGGTTCATCACCGCCTGGCTGGGCGAACTGGACGCCACCGACAACACGCTCACCAGCCTGAGTGCCGGCCAGGCGCCGATCATTCGCTACGATGCCGCGCGCGACACGCTGGACGTTCTTGCGGCGAATGCGATGCCGTTCGGCATCGTTGCCGATTTGGACATCACCATTACCGATCACATCCCGATGAACGCCGGCGACATCTTCGCGGTGATCTCTGATGGTGTTTTTGAAGCCACGGACCACGCCGGCAGGCAATTTGGAACCGACCGGGTCATCGACCTGATCCCCAGGCATCGTCACGAATCGCCGACACAGATCCTCGCTGCGCTGCGAGAAGCCGTCGCCAAGTTCACCAATGGCGCACCAGCCGCCGACGATCGCACCGCCATCATCGTCAAGCGGATGCAGCGGTAGTCAGGTCGCGGCTTCACACTCATCGAGCTGTTGCTGGTCATTTCGATCATCGCGCTGTTGATTGCCCTGCTGTTGCCGGCGTTGGAAAAAGCTCGATGCGCCGCGGCTCGCACGATTTGCCGAGGAACAGGCAGGCCCTCGTCGCCCGCTAATATCGGTGGCTCTTGCCCCGCCCCGTCACCGGCCGCGGCCACAACGGCTGACTCGGCGACGGACGTGGAGAAGTCGACGGCATAGCGCCCTGCTGCCTCTTGGAGTCGAAAGCAACGTCCGATAAAAATTTTAGGTATTCTCGTCCTCCTACACATGACGATGGCCGATATCCATGGCCACTGGCGTAATCGCTGGCGCGCTGGCGGAGCAGATTCATCCGCTACGAGTTCGGTCCGCCGGAATCCCGAAGGAAGCCAAGATGTTCTGCGACAAGTTTCGCGCTCCAGTCACGCTGTGCCTTCTAATGGTTTGCAGTGTCACTTTCCTGAGTCCTGGCGGTGCTTTGGCTCAAGATACATGGGACGGCGGTGGTGCTGATGACAACTGGACAACGAATAATAACTGGGTCGATAACACCGCCCCCACCCCCGCGACGACGGGAGCATTGATTTTTGATGGCGCGGTACGGCTGACGCCCAATGCCGACGTGGCTCATTTAGGTGTCACGAGTATCGATTTCGCCGCCGGCGCCAGTGCGTTCACGATCGGGGGCAGCGATCTGACATTCACCGGCGCCGCCACGGTGACGAACCTGAGCGCCAACCTTCAAACAATCAATAACAATCTTGTTTCCGGGGGGGCGAGTTTGCTGTTTGACGCCCAGACGGCGAATCTGGCTGTGGCAGGCACCATTGATATCAGTGCGCCTTCAGCGCTACAGGTTACGGGGGCTTTTGACACGACGCTGTCGGGGGTCATCAGCGGCCCGGCTGGTACCTTGACTAAGAACGGTGCCGGCGTCCTGACGCTGTCGGGGGTGAACACCTTTGGCGGGGGCACGACCCTCAACGCCGGCACCATCGCACTGGGCGATGACGCCGCACTGGGCACCGGCACCTTCACGATCAACGCCGGTGCCGTGCAGGCCACCGCGCCCCGCACGATCACCAACGCCGTGGCGGTGAACGGCAACTTCACCGTCTCGGGGTCCCAGACACTGGATTTCGCCGGCACGATGGACCTGGGCGCTGCGACCCGGACGATCACCACGACGAATACGGCGCTAACGACTATCTCCGGCGTGATCAGCAACGGAGGCCTGACCAAAGCCGGAGCACAGGCGCTGGAATTATCCGGTGTCAACACGTTTACGGGGCCCCTCACAATCAATGACGGTACGTTGCAATTGACCGGCGGCGCTGCCCTGGCGGACACCGTCGCGGTGTCCCTGGCTGACGTGGCTGGGGCCACGCTGCTCCTGAACACCAGTGAGACGGTCGGCTCGCTGGCCGGCGGCGGTGGCACCGGCGGCAACGTGACCCTCAACGCGAACACGCTGACCGCCGGTGGTAACAACACCAGTACGACCTATGCGGGTGTGATCAGCGGCACCGGCGGTCTGACCAAAGAGGGAACAGGGACGCTGACGTTAACCGGGGCCAACACGTTCACCGGGACCACCAACTTCAACGCCGGGACGCTGGCGCTGACGGGCGGCGCCGCCCTGGCGGATGCGTCCGCGGTGGTCGGCAGCGGCTCGGGTGTGCTGCTGCTGAACAACTCGGAGACGATCGGCTCGCTGGCCGGGGCCAGCAGCGTGAACCTCCAGGCCAACACGCTGA
>JAZGCX010000027.1:0-4171 GCA_036477175.1 Phycisphaeraceae bacterium | reverse complement strand
TGCCGAAGAATATCATGGCACCCAGGATGTGGACGGCGATGTTGAACGCGTGATAGCCACGGACATCCAGTTCACCGATGGCATAGTTCACCGCCAGCGAAAGACCAACAACCGGTCGGCCGGCAGCCGGAGAATCCGGCGGCTGAACCACAATCCACCGCGGGGGCCACAGGTGGCGGATGGGCTTGTTGTCCACGATCGAGGCATGATCATCATAAATGAACGGGCCCGACAGGCTGTTGGCATACACCAGCACGCCGACCACGACCAGCAGCCAGGGCAAACACCTCGTGCTAGTGACAGGCCGTGTTTTGTCGATATGCTCCTCGCCCATGTACTACCGATCCACGCCATGCCCGGCGTCAATGTGGACGATCAGCCAACCGGATCGAGATCGCTGCCGCGCCCTGCGATTGGGCCAATTCTATCGCCCCGCCAAATGTCAAACCCTCAAGATCGATCGGGGTGAACCAATTATATATATGTGGCCTACAGCGACGCGCGAAAGGATGGTCACGGTCTCGCCAGCGCCAAGATGTACCCCGTCTCACCGCACCGACTCCCCTGACCTGTCCCGCTGGTTGTACCACCTGTTATGTCAATGCCTGGACCGGTTGCCGGCAGGTGGGGCTGCGCCGCGGCACCCAAGCAAGTCGCACGGTGGGACAAGACCCGCCCGCAGCGCACCACAGATGAGTCGATGCTTATTCGTCGGCGGCAAAATTGATGGGGATGATGTAGCTATCGGTGACCGCTTCGCCGCGGATGGTTTGTGTGTAGGCGACGTGGCCGTCGAGGAACAGCAGATTCATCTGATCGTGGCGATTGTGGAAGTGGGCGTCCCACGAGGCATCGGTCACACTGTAATACCACTGGAAATCACCGGCTAGAACCATTTTGGCAAGGTTGTGCTCGATCGCATCGACCAGCACCGCATATTCCCGCCTCGGGTCGGATGACTTGAGGTGCATGTTCAGCAGATAGAAGTTCGCGGGGTAGCTGTTGCCGTAATACTCGTAGGTGGGATAGCCATCGGTGTGGGTGCTGCCATCGGGGAATCGGATGTCGCGGTCCTCGGTGCAGCGGAAGACCTCGGATCCCTTCGCGTTCTTTTCGCGGTGGCCGACATACGGATTGAGGAAGCGGGCCTGTGGAAAGTTAGCGGGGTGTATGGATGGGTGCTTGCCGCCGTAGAACAAGTGCCAGTTGTTGAGGTTGGAGGGCGGCACAGGGAAGACGAAGCCGTTGTCCATCAGGTAGGTCTGCCAGGCTAGGCCGATCTGGCGGAGGTTGGCGGCGCAGGCCATCACTCGGGCGCCGTGTTTGGCCGACGACAGGGCCGGCAGCATAATAGCGATGAGCACCGCAACGATGCTGATGACCACCAACAATTCGATGAGGGTGAAAGCGTTTTTTCGCCGGATCACGTCGTACCGTGACGTCACGTATGTATTTTAGGCAGGCCCGGGTGCTGGGTACATAAGAACAAGCCCACGGACTGGAAGTCCGTGGGCTTTAGGGGACGTTTGGGCGTCGTTTGAGCGTTATTTGAGGGCTTCGGGCGGCTCGGGTGTGGCGTCAGCACTTGCGGCGGCACTCTGGGCGGCGCTGAGGTCGGTTGGCATCGGAACGAGGTAGATCTCAACGCGTCGGTTGGCCTGAGCGCCCTTGGGGCCGTTAGGGACGACGGGGCGGAATTCACCGTAGCCGGCCACGCCGATCCGCGGCGGCGTGATGCCCGCGTTTTTGAGCACGTCCTTGACGGCGATCGCGCGGTGGACCGACAGGTGCCAGTTGGTTGGGTGCTGGGCGCGAACGCGTTTGATCGGGACGTTGTCGGTATGGCCGACGATCCGCACCTCGTAGGATCTGGCCGCCGATGAGCTGAGGATCGTCGCGAGTTTGTTGAGGCCGGCGGCGGCGGCGGAGTTGATCGACGTGCTGCCCAGGCGAAATGTCAGGTCACTGCTGAATTTGACCATGCCCAGCTTGGAGTCGTAGCTCATCAGTTGGGGGTTGGCCGCGGCCAGGTCGTGAAGCGCGGTGTCCAGTTCACCGGGCAGGATGGTGATGCCGGCGGCCTCGCGGAGCCTGGCTTCCATCGCAGCCAGCGCCGATGCCAAACGAGCGTTGTCCGTCTGCGCATCTTCAAGCTGCTGGAACAGTGTGGCCTCCACGTTGGCGCTGTCGCGCAGGACCGCCAGTTGCGCGTCCTTCTCATCGAGCTGCGCCTGCAGATCGACGATCTGCTCCTGGCTCTTGCGGTAAAGGGTGTTGAGCTTGTCGCGCTCGGTCTGGGACACGCAGGCGACGGTCGCGAGAGCCAGCATCGCCGGCACGATCAGTTTAAGATAGCGTTGCATCGGGTCGGTTCCTTTCCCTGGTGGCCATAGGAGCATGATCGCCAACCAAGTTAGCAACTTGGCACGGAAAATCAACGACGCCCGCTGTTGCAATATTGGTTTTGGCGCCATTCGAGTATGAACCAGCACGTGACGACCATTCTCCGAGCCGCGGCGATGCGTGACGCGGCGGGCGTGAACCACCGCCCCGGGTGCGTGGCGGTGCGAGACGGCCGGATCGTCCAGATTGGCCCGGGTCGTGACCCGCCGCGTAATGTCGGCTCCCATCAGCAGATGCTGGACCTGCCGCAAACGCTGATCCTGCCCGCTTTGGTTAACGCCCACGCTCATCTGGACCTGACGCTGATCGGCCCGACGCCGTACGACGGCGACTTTGTGCCCTGGCTGCGCGGCCTGATGCAGCGGCGGCCGAGACGCGACCGGGACATTACCGAGTCGGTCCGACAGGGGCTGGCGGCGTCGCGAGCGGCGGGGGTCGGTGCCCTGGGCGACATTGCCGGGTCACTGACGGCGATCGCGGCGCGGCGTGTGGCGGGCGGCCTGCCGGGCCACGTCCCGGGCGTCAGCTACCTGGAGTGCTTCGGGATCGGTCGGCCCCAGGCCCAGAGCGCCGACGATCTGGCCAGGCAGCTCGCCATGGTTCCGTTCGAGTCGAAGGTGGCTGAGCATGAGCGGGGCGTGGTCGTGGGCATCCAGCCGCACGCCCCTTATTCAGCCGGTGCGCGGTTGTATGAGGCGGCGACACGGCTCAGCCAGCGCCATGCATACCGCTTGTGTACGCACTTGGCCGAATCGGCGGCCGAGACCCAGTTCGTGCGGGACGCGGCCGGGCCGCTGGCCGACCTGCTGCGGCAATTGGGCAAGTGGGACCAGACGATCCGGCCGACGGGCAAGCGCCCGGTTGAATGGTTCGAGCCGCACTTGCGTCACGCCCGGTGGCTGCTCGCCCACTGCAACGAAGTGACTGATCAGGAGATTCAAACGCTCAAGCGATGCGGCGCGTCGGTGGCGTACTGCCCGATTGCCGGCGAATACTTTGGCTTCCCCCAGACCGGGGTGCACCGCTACCGAGAGATGCTCGCCGCGGGGGTGAACGTGTGCCTGGGCACCGACTCGATCCTGTGTCAGAACCCCGACGAGCCGCAACCCCTGGGCATCCTGCCGCAGATGCGCCGGCTGTACCGCCGCGACGGCACGGACCCCGGCCTGCTGCTGAAGATGGCCACCGTCAACGGCATGCTCGCCCTGGAGATGAATGAGCTGGACGCCACGCTCCGCCCCGGCACGCCCGCGGACCTGATCGGTGTGCGGATCGACACCGATGACCGCACAGACCCGCTCACACAAGCGCTGCAAAACGACTATCCTGTCGAACCAATCGACCTGGCGGAGCTTGCATGATGACCGGCGAAATGCCCGACACGTCCCGGCCCGTCAAGCAGGTTGGTTACGTGGGTCTGGGGATCATGGGCGCGCCGATGGCGGCAAACCTCATCCGCGCCGGCTTTGCCGTGTGTGTGTGGAACCGTACTGCATCGAAGCGCGAACCGCTGGCCAGGCTGGGGGCGGTGGTGGCCGACTCGCCGGCCGACCTTGCGTCACGTGACCTCGACGTGATCTGCATCAACGTGACCGACACGCGCGACGTCGAGCAGGTGCTGTTCGGTGATCGTGGGATTGCGGCTACAGCACAGCGCGGCCTGATCGTGATCGATTTCTCCACCATCAGCCCGGGTCCGACACAGCAATTTGCGGCGCGGTTGGCGGCGCAGGGTGTGACCCTGCTGGACGCACCGGTTTCCGGCGGC
>JAZGCX010000269.1:0-3842 GCA_036477175.1 Phycisphaeraceae bacterium | reverse complement strand
GTTCAGGTTCGCTCATATTGGCCGCCAACGTTTCAATGCGTTGTCGCAAGGCCGAATCGTTGTGTTTTGTCAGGTAATTTCCCGCGGCGATCAGGGCGTTGCGCTTGAGCATGTCCAGCTTGATGCGCTTCAAAGCTGAACGGGCAAACGCCTTTTGTCGATCTTTGGCATCCCAGTTGAGCACGTCGAGCAACCGGATCGCAGGGGCCGGCGGTCGCGCAGCGTAAAGATTGCGGATTTCGGCATGCGGATTTTGGATTTGGGGGCTGGGGCTTTGGACCTGGGACTTTGGACTTTCGACTTCGATTTCATGATCCCTGTTAAACGGGCAAACCTGCTGGCACACGTCGCAGCCGGTGATCCAGTCGCCCATGGCGTTGTGCAGGCTGGGGTCGATCGCGTCGCGGTGTTCAATGGTGAGGTAGCTGATGCAGCGCGCCGCGTCGAGTTGGTAGGGACTGATGCAGTACGTTGGGCAGGCGTCGATGCAACGCGTGCAGGTGCCGCAGTGGTCGGTGACTGCCGCAAGTCCGGCTTCGGAAGAGGCTTGAATGACGAGTGTGGTGACAATTTCGCCCAGCAGCAGGTAGGAGCCGAGCTTGGGATGGATCAGCAGCGTGTGTTTGCCGACCCAGCCGAGCCCCGCCCGGGCCGCGTGCTCGCGCTCGAGGATTGGCGCGGTGTCCACCGCCGCGCGGAATTCATGAGTCGGGTACTGTGTCCGCAGGGCGTCGGCCAGCTCGAACAGACGCTTCTTGATGATCGTGTGATAATCGTCGCCCCATGCGTATCGGGCGATGCGGCCGGCGGGCACCCGGCCTTGAGGTTTGGGGCTTTGGGCTTGGGTCGCGTGTCGGTCGGCGACGCAGATGATCGACTTGGCCCCCGGTAGCATGGCGCTCGGGTCCAGCCGCTGCTCCAGATGTCTGCCCAGGTAGTGCATCTGGCCGTGCTTGCCGTCAGCCAGCCAGTTGCGGATGAAATCGGCATGGCCGGTGGGTTCGGCCGCGGCAATACCGACAATGGTGAATCCCAACGGCTGGGTCAGGCGCTGCACGGCGGCAAACCGAACGTGTGATATCGCGGGCTGATGCGTGATCACCGTGACCATTCTACCCCACTGGCATCGATTCGTTGTGTGACTACAATTCCCCGCAGGCGAATCAGGGAATCGACCCAAGCATGCCTTATGACCTCAAACCATTCGATGTGGATGTCGAGACGACACCCTACCTTACCGACACGCCCGCGGACGGCGATCGCTGGACCCTGAACTTCGGGCCGCAGCACCCGGCCACGCACACCACGCTCCGCCTGCTCCTGGAGATCGACGGTGAACGCATCGCCCGCGCCATGCCCCACATCGGCTACCTGCACTCGGGGTTCGAGAAGCTGGCCGAGCACCTGGATTACAACCAGTACGTCACCATCGTCAGCCGGATGAACTACATCTCGCCGATCAGCAACGACATCGCGTGGCACACAGCAGCCGAGGCTCTGTTCGGCATCGACATCACCCCGCGGTGCAAGGTGCTTCGTACGATCCTGGCGGAACTCGGCCGCATTCAGGACCACTTGCTGTGCATCGGCACCGCGGCGCTGGACCTGGGGGCGTTCACCGGGTTTCTGTACGGCTTTAATGAGCGCGAACGCATCTACGACATCATGGATTACATCTCCGGTCAGCGGTACCACCCCGACTGGACCCGCGTCGGCGGGGCGATGCAACAATTGCCCGACGAACAGGTGTTCAAGCGGATGGTTAAGAAGTTCATCCGCGAGCAGTTGCCGTCGGCGGTCGGGGACATCGAGAAGCTGCTCACCCGCAACCGCATCTTCCGGGACCGCACCGAAGGGATCGGCGTGCTCAGTCACGACGACGCGATCGCCTGGTCGGTGACCGGCCCGCTCGCCCGGGCCAGCGGCGTCCGGCACGACCTTCGCAAGGATGAGCCGTACCTGTGCTACGCCGACAATTGGGACGGTCAGGGCGCCGAGGCGGTGAAGTTCAAGGTGCCGATCGCGACGGGCGGCGACGTGCTGGCGCGCTACCTGGTTCGCCTCGAAGAAGTCCGACAGGCCGTCGAGATCATCGAGCAGTTGATCGACAATATCCCCGGCGGGCCGATCGACGTCTTGGCCGACGGCAAGAGCCGGCTGCCGGACAAGTCGCTGGTGTATGGTTCGATCGAAGGGCTGATCCAGCACTTTGAGCTGGTGATGACCAACCGCGGCTTCGAGGCGCCGGTGGCCGAGGCGTATGCGGCGAACGAGACGGCCAACGGCGAACTGGGCTTCTATATTGTCGGCGACGGCGGCCCCCGGCCGTGGCGCGCCAAATGCCGGCCGCCGAGCTTTCTCAACTACCAGGTATACCCGAAGTTGATCGAAGGGCACCTGCTGGCGGACGTGGTGGCGGTGCTGGGGAGTCTGAATATTATCGCTGCCGAGTTGGATCGTTAACGCACTAAAGCCGCAGATCGTATCCGCGGCTCGTACCACCGATGCCATCGGCGGCTTTACACAGAAACACGAATCATGGCTTGGATTGTGAAAAACTCGGCGGGCATGCAGATCGATCGCCGCGATGAGCCGTATCTTGATGATGCACTCAAAGCGCGCCTCGAAGCCAAGGTGATGCCGCGCTATCCCACCCGTCAGGCCGCCACACTGCCGGTGCTGCACGAGATTCAGAACAAGCACAACTGGCTGCCGCACCAGGCGATCGAGGAGGCGGCCGATTTTCTCGGCCTGATGGCGGCCGAGGTGCTCGACACCGCCACGTTCTATGAGCAGTTCTTCCTGCGGCCCAAGGGCAAGTATCTGATCATGCTATGCCAATCGCTCAGTTGCGAGATCATGGGTCAGCCGGCGTTGCTCGACGCGTTGCGGGCCAAGCTCGGGATCGAGCCGGGTCAGACCACCGACGACGGCAGATTCACACTGGTGACGGCCGAGTGTCTGGGCGCTTGCGACGGCGGGCCGTGCGCCCTGGTCAACGAGAAACTGCACGAGAACCTGACGATGGAGAACTTCGAGAGGATTCTTGATTCACTGGTGTAAGCGGCCGCTTGCCGCTTAGCAGAAATGACAGGTCAGTCGTTATGCCCCTATCGGAACCGGTCCTGTGCAAGCGCATTCCTACGCCGCCGTGGGGTGACCCGGCCGAGCGCAAGCTGGTCAGATACGACGGATACGTCAAGACCGGCGGTTACGCCGCGTTGGAAAAAGCCCTGTCGATGGAGTCGAAGGACGTGGTCGAGTTGGTCAAAGCCGCTGAACTGCGTGGCCGGGGCGGTGCGGGCTTCCCCGCGGGGATGAAGTGGAGCTTTCTGCCGCCGGAGGACGGCGAACGACGCTACCTGGCGGCCAACGCCGACGAATCGGAGCCGGGCACGTTCAAGGATCGGCTGCTGATCGACTACGACCCGCATCTGCTGCTGGAAGGCATCGCGATCTGTATGCACGCGTGCCGGCTTGACACCGCTTACATCTACATCCGCGGCGAGTATCACCACCAGGCCCGGGTGCTCGAACAGGTGATCCGGGAAGCATACGAGCAGCGGATTTTCGGCACCGATTCCAGACTGGGTCAGATCAACGGGCGCGACCCGCAGTGTTACGTCCACCGCGGCGCCGGGGCGTACATCTGTGGCGAGGAGACGGGCCTGCTTGAATCATTGGAAGGCAAGCGTGGCTGGCCGCGGATCAAGCCGCCATTTCCAGCCGTCGCCGGTGCGTTCGCAAGGCCGACCATTATCAACAACGTCGAAACGCTGGCGATGGTGCCGCCGATCGTCGAATTCGGCCCCGACTGGTTCAAGTCGATCGGCGTGCCTCGA
>JAZGCX010000268.1:0-4444 GCA_036477175.1 Phycisphaeraceae bacterium | reverse complement strand
GGTAACATTCCTCACACCAACACGCTATGGGGCGATATGAAGGTTTTCGGCCACTTTGCCTACGTCGTCAACGACAACGGCGGCGGAGGCATAGACGTTGTCGACCTTTCGGATGTGGACAACGGCAACGTCACACTTGTCCAGCAGGTGACTGACGGCGGGCTTTCCACCAGCCACGACGTGGCCATCGACACCGACAGCGGGTTTTTGTACCTGTGCGGGGCTAATCTCAACGGTGGGCGTCTGATCGCTTACGACCTGTCCAACCCCGCCGATCCAACGTTTGCCGGGCAGGTGTCCAGCTCCCAAGGCGTAAACGTCCATGACGTGCAGGTCGTGACTTATACGTCAGGCCCCTATGCCGGCAAACAGATCGCTTTCGCCTGCAGCGGCGGCACGGGGCTCGATATTTTCGACGTGACGAACAAGTTGAACATGTTCCGGCTCTCACGCACGACCTACCCGAACCTGAGCTTCGCCCACCAGGGATGGCTGAGCGAGGATCGCAGCTATTTCTACCTCAATGACGAACTCGACGGTGTCAACGAGACGGTGGTTTTCGACGTCACCGATCTGGAGAACCCAATGGTGGTCAATACGTACAGCTCCGGGGTGCCGGCCATCGATCACAACCTGTACGTCCATGACGGCTTCATTTATGAAGCTGAATACACCGCAGGCCTGCGTATCTTTTGTGCCGACGACCCGGTCAACCCCGTCCAGGTCGGCTGGTTCGACACCTACCCGGAAAACGATGACTCAGGCTTTGACGGGGCCTGGAGCAATTTCCCTTTCTTCCCCAGCGGGACGGTGATCGTCAGCGATATGAATCGTGGCTTATTCATCCTGAATGTCACGGAGGCGCTCAATGCCGGTTCACTGACGTTCGCCTACCCGAACGGGCGCCCGGACTTTATTGATCCTGCGGGCGGCACGACCGTCCGCGTGGAAGTCGCCGGCAGTTGCGGGGCTGCTCCCCAGCCCGGAACGGGTCTGCTGCACTACGATGCCGGCGGCGGCTTTGTAGCGGTACCGATGGAACCAATTGCTGAGAACGTCTACGATGCAGTCTTTCCCGGGATCATTTGCCCCAGCGCGGTTTCCTATTATATCAGCGTCCAGACGTCGGCCGGCAGCATAAAGACGGACCCGCCCGGGGCGCCGGATATAACCTACAGCACCACCGCTACGGATGGTGTGGTCGTCGTGCTGCAGGACAATTTCGAAAACGACCAGGGCTGGACCACCGAGAACCTTGGCGCCACCAGCGGGCAATGGCAGCGCGGCGTGCCGGTCAACGATCCGGATTGGGCGTTCGCCCCCGCCGAAGACGGCGACGGCAGCGGCCAGTGCTGGCTGACCCAAAACGAGTTCGGCAATACTGATGTGGATGATGGTGCGGTCCGCCTGACCTCAGCCCTGCTCGACATGACCGTGAATAACATCGTGCTTGGCTACGAATACTTCTTGCGCCTGACCAATGAGGACGGCAACGATCGATTGCTGGTGGAAATCAGCAGCAACGGCGACGCCGGACCTTGGACCGTGGTGGCCACGCACGACACCAACGGTGGTCTGTCCTGGCGGCATCACGAGATCACCCAGGCTGAGTTGGAAGCCGCCGGCGTCACGCTGACCTCCAATATGAAGATTCGTTACACTGCCAACGACGCCGACGCACAAAGCATCGTCGAAGCCGGCGTGGACGGTCTGACAATCACTTCACTGCAGTGTGAGGGCTCGTGCGACGCCGATTTGAGCGGCGATGGTTCCGTCGGGCCGTTTGACCTGGCTCAATTGCTCGGAGCCTGGGGACCGAATCCGGGCCATCCAGCCGATTTCGATGGTGACGGCAACGTAGGTCCCTTCGACTTGGCGGTGCTCTTGGGTTCCTGGGGCCCGTGCCCATAGCACGGCCAGCGAAGCGGGTGGCCTGGCCTTGCTTATTGGACTGTCGCGGATTCAAGAAAGGAGTGGTGACGTGTGGATCATGGTAGCGCTCGGCCTGACCTTCCTGGCGGCGGAGCCGGCGGGACATGACCAAGAGGAAGCCGGTGCCTGCAAGAGCGGAGTGCTGCACCTCATGCGCGTGGGCGACGGCGAGCAGCACCGTTACGCCGCGGAAGATACCGGCGACACCGACGTGCTGCATTACGAACTGGACATCGAGATCGTGCCGGATACCGAATGGCTCGGCGGCAGCAACACCATCACGGTGCGCTGTGTGGTGGACGGTCTGACAACATGCGCGCTGCGCCTGCACGACGTCTTTACGATCACTGACGTACAGGTCAACGGCACGCCCGCCGACTGGCAGCGCGCCAGCAGCACGACCATCGAGGTGAGCCTGGATCGCGAATACGATGCCGGCGAGGAATTCGGCGTCTTGGTGGCCTACGACGGCTATCCCGAGGGGGCGGCCTTCGGTTCGATCATCTATTCGACTCGCGGCGGGTATCCGCTGGTATTCACCCTCAGCGAGCCGTGGTTCGCCTACACCTGGTGGCCGGCCAAGGACGACAACACCGACAAGGCCACCGGCAACCTCAAGATCACCGTGCCCCACACGCTGACGGTGGCGTCGAACGGCCTGCTGCTGGCGGTGGACGATGTCGGCCGCGGGCGCGACCGCTACCACTGGCAGACCGCTTACCAGACCGCGACCTATCTGTTCAGCTTCTCCGCCGCCTACTACAACACCTTCGGCGACGTCTACGAATACGACGGCGGGTCCATGCCGCTGGAGTTCTTCATCTTTCCCGACAACGACACCGAGAACAACCGCAACAAGTGGCGCAAGACCGTGGACATCCTGGGCACCTTCGCTGATGTGTTTGGGCTGTACCCGTTTGTCGGCGAGAAGTACGGCATCTATCAGTTCGGCTTCGGCGGCGGCATGGAACACCAGACCATGACCGGCCAAGGCGGATTCTCCGAGTGGATCACCGCCCACGAACTGGGTCACTTCTGGTGGGGCAACATGATCACCTGCGGGACCTGGCAGGACATCTGGCTAAACGAAGGCTTCGCCACCTATTCCGAAGCCCTGTGGCGGGAATTCAAACCCGGCAGCAGCGGCACGCCGGAGCTGCACGCCCACATGGCCAGCCGCCGCCCCAGCAACGTCAACGGCAGTGTCTACATCCCTGCCGAAGACGCCGACGATGTCGGCCGAATCTTCTCGTACAACTTCACCTACAAAAAGGCTGCCTGGGTGCTGCACCAGTTGCGGCACGTGGTCGGCGACGAAACATTCTTCGATATTCTCGCCGCCTATCGCCAGGCCTTCGTCTACAACAGCGCCATCACGGAGGATTTGCGGATCGTGGCCGAGAGTGTGTACGGCGCCGACCTGACGTGGTTCTTCGACGAGTGGGTCTATGACATCGGCGCGCCGGCCTACCGCTACGCCTGGCGGCAGATCACCGTCGCCGATCGCGATTTCGTCGAGCTGTACGTGACGCAGGTGCAGAGCGAGAGCTATCCGATCTTCACCATGCCGCTGGACGTGGTCACCAATGGTCCGGGCGGCGACGTGGTCACGGTGGTCTGGAACGACGCCGAGGCGGAGCACTTGCTCTTCGAGGTCAGCGGCGAAGTGTACGGCCTGGAATTGGATCCGGAGGACTGGACGCTGCACACCTCCAACGAACCGACCGCTTTCGTCGAAGGCCCGCCCAAGGTCGTCACCACGCTGCCCGAACCCGGCGGCGTTGCCGAATCGAGCGCCGAGCTGACCATCGAGATCACGTTCCATAAGGACGTGCTCGCCGACGCACAGGACTTTGCACTCATCGGCGACACGACCGGAGCGATGGATTTCGCATTCGATTATGACACGGACACGCACACCGCTACCCTGATCTCCGATGGAGGGTGGCCGGCAGATGATTACACGCTGACGATCAGTGACGCGATCATTGACCTCGCGGCGGGCTTGGCGCTGGATGGTGAAGTGGCCGACCCCTCGGACGCCTCGGCCTTGCCCAGCGGCGAAGGCCTGCCCGGCGGCGAGGCGGTCATTCGCTTCACGGTCACGCCGCGACCCGCGGACCTCGATGGCAACGGGAACGTCGGCCCGTTTGATCTCGCCCTGCTTCTGGGCAATTGGGGCCCGTGCCCGCAGGAGGGAGACTGCCCGGCCGATCTGAACGGCGACGGTGCGGTGGGCGCATCGGATTTGGCGATTCTACTGGGCAATTGGGGCTGAGGAGTGGTCAAGAGTGAAGAGTGAGAGCTGATAGCTGCCTACAGCCTACAGCCTACAGCCTACTCTCTACTGCCTACTGCACGTCGTCCGGGAGGATTTGCAGTTCCTTCAGTGCGTTGTAGGCGGCTTTTTGTTCGGCTTCCTTCTTGCTGGTGCCCCAGGCGCTGGGGTAGCGTTTGCCGAGCATGGTCACGCACACTTCAAAACACTTGCTGTGGTCCGGGCCTTTCTCGT
>JAZGCX010000267.1:0-2673 GCA_036477175.1 Phycisphaeraceae bacterium | reverse complement strand
TGAGGCAGTCGTGGACGGGCCAGTGCATGGTGGGGGGATGGATCCGATAGTCGACCAGGCGCTTGGCGATGTCGATGAGTGTGACGCCTTTGTCGAGCAGGTCTTTGGGGACGGTGACGAACTCGTGAGCGCAGAATCGGCTGGTGTCGGGGTCGAAATAAGGGGTGGCGTATCGGTGACGGAGTCGTGCGGCGAGGTAGTTGGCGTTGAGGACGGCGTTTTGAGCGACGCTGCGGAGGCCCTGTGGGCCGAGGGCGGCGATGTAGGCCCAGCAGCGCAGCAGCACGCCCGACTGGCCGACGAAGCTGCGGACCCGGCCGATGGATTTGGGTCGGTCGTGGTCGAGGAAGTATTCGGGCAGACCGCGACCGCCGGTCGCGGCTTTATAAGAGGCTTGGCCGGTGGCCCTCTTCTCTACTTGCGGGACGGGGAGATAGGGTGCGAGGAATTGTCGGACGGCGATGGGGCCGGCGCCGGGCCCGCCGCAGCCGTGGGGCGTGGAGAAGGTTTTGTGTGTGTTGTAGTGCATGATGTCGACGCCGAAGTCGCCGGGGCGGCAGACGCCGATGATGGCGTTCATGTTGGCGCCGTCGAGGTAGAGCAGGGCGCCGGCGTCGTGGAGGATTTTGGCGATGTCGGTGATGGTGTGGTCGAACAGGCCGGCGGTGTTGGGGTTGGTGATCATCATCGCGGCGGTTTCGTCATCGACGAGTTTTCGCAGTGCGTCGAGGTCGACCAGGCCGTCTTTGGACGGGACGGTTACGACGTCGGCGCCGCACATGGCACATGAGGCGGGGTTGGTGCCGTGGGCGGTGTCGGGTGTGAGGACCTTTCGTCGTTGGGGCTGGTTGGCGGCGTCGGGGTCGTGGAAGTAGGCGCGGATGACCTTGAGCGCGGTGAACTCGCCGTGTGCGCCGGCACAGGGTTGCAGCGACACTTCGTCGAGGCCGGCGATCGTGGCGAGCCAGATGCGCAGTTGGTAGAGGATCTTGAGGATGCCCTGGGCGTCGCGGTCGTCCTGGAGCGGGTGCATGCCGGTGAAGCGGGGCAGTGCGGCGGCGGCCTCGTTCAGGGGCGGGTTGAACTTCATGGTGCACGAGCCGAGGGGGTAGAAGTTGGCGTCGACGGAGAAGTTTCGTGCGGCGAGGTGTGTGTAGTGACGGACGAGGTCGAGCTGGCCCACTTCGGGCAGTGCCAGGGGCGCGTCGGCCACCAGGTCATCGGGCAGGTCCGCTTTGGGTACGTCGAGCGGTGGCAGGTCGGTGGCCCGCGCGCCCGGCGCGCCGCGCTCGAAGATCAGTGGAAAGTCGGCATTGGTCGGGCTCTGGTGCATCGGTTCGGTCCGTGCGGCGGGCGTTTTGAGCACACCCCGTTCGGGGCGTCGTTAAACAGGGACGTTCCTATCCGCGGGTACGCGCTGCAACAGGTCCACCAGGGCGTCGATGTCGGCGGCGGAGCGTTTTTCGGTGACGGCGATGAGCAGTTGGTTTTCGGTGCCGATGCCCAGCTCGGCGCAGTCGAGGCCGGGGAGGATGTTGCGTTGTCGGCCGGCGTCGATGACGGCGCGGGCGGGCACGGGGCAGTTGACGACGAACTCGTGGAAGAACGGGCCTGCGTAGGCCAGGTCGTAGCCGTCGAGCGCGGCGATCTGGGCGGCGGCGTGGTGGGCCTTGTGGTAGCACTGGCTTGCGACTTCGCGCAGGCCGTGCGGCCCCATTGCGCTTAAGTAGATGGTGGCGCGGAGTGCGAGCAGGCCCTGGTTGGTGCAGATGTTGCTGGTGGCCTTGGCGCCGCGGATGTGCTGCTCGCGTGTCTGGAGCGTGAGGCAGAAGCCGCGTCGGCCGCGACGATCGATGGTTTGGCCGACCAGTCGGCCGGGCATTTTGCGCATCAGTGTCTTGCGTGCGGCGAACAGCCCGAGCCACGGCCCGCCGTACTGCATCGGGATGCCCAGCGGCTGGCCCTCGCCGACGGCGATGTCGGCGCCGCAGTCGCCGGGGCGCTTGAGCAGGCCGCACGCGATCGGGTTGAACAGGGCGATACCCAGCGGCGGTTTGTGGTTACTAGTTGGTGATTGGTGTGCGGCGGCGAAGTGACCCGACCAGTCCTCGATCAGGCCGTACACGTTTGGCGACTGGATGACGAGGCAGGCGGTGTCCTGGTCACATGCGTCGCGCACGGTTTCGGTGTCGATGCGGCCTGCCGCGGCGGGCAACTCGATCAGGTCCACGGCGAGGTCGGCCAGATAGGTGCGCAACACGGCGCGTATGTGTGGGTGGATAGTGTTTGCGACGAGGACACGCCGTTTGCCGGTGACGTGGAGCGCCATCATGACCGCTTCGGCGGTGGCGGTGGCGGCTTCGTAGACCGAGGCGTTGGCAACGTCGAGGCCGGTGAGGCGACAGACCTGTGTCTGGAACTCAAAGAAGGCCTGGAGGGCGCCCTGCGACGCTTCGGCCTGGTAGGGCGTGTAAGCGGTGACGAACGCGCCCTGTCCGGCGAGGTAGTCCACGGCAGCGGGGATGAAGTGGTCGTAGCCGCCGCCGCCGAGGAAGCAACCGGCTTGGGCGGCCTGTCGGTTTTGCCGGGCTAGCTCGGTCAGGTCGCGGTGCAACTGCAACTCGCTGCGTGGTTGATCAAGACCGGGCATTTCCAGCGGCTGATCAAGGCGGC
>JAZGCX010000266.1:0-2656 GCA_036477175.1 Phycisphaeraceae bacterium | reverse complement strand
AACCTGATGAAACGGCAATTTGGAAAAATCTTGCAGCATATCGCTGCCTTAACGCTCGGCGTCTTCTTGATTCTGAGTCCTGCGGCACAGGCCGCGGTCAACCAGGGTATCGGTGATGTCGCAGGCGTCGGTGGCGACCTGGTGGACTCGAACACCTTTACGTTGCTCGCGACCACCCCGACGCTGGTCAAAGCGGCATTTTTGACCAGTGACAACACGGCGCTGGCCAATAACGACATTCTGCCTGCGGGCACTTCGGTTGACTTCCTGATCTACCTCAACAACGAGGCCGATACAGCCATCAACGACGTGACGATTCAGGACACTCTGGTCGGCTTTACCTACGTGGCCAGCACCATTCGTGTCCTCAACACCACGGCTGAATGTCTATTAACGCTTTGTGATGCGCCTGAAGAGCTCGGCATCTACAATGACGTCCGCGTTACAGCTCCGCTATCGGATGTCGTTCTTGCCGGGGATAGCGCCAGCTTCGTCGGTACCACGGTCGATGTCGGTAACTCGGCCCAGGCAAATGACCAGCAGAATGCTGCTGCCAATCTGGTTCTGGCAGTCGTCTTTACGGAGACGTTGGACTAACGGAGCAGCGTTGAAACTGACGTTTCTAGCATGACGTCCGGCGGGCGCGGCCGTTGATGGCCGCCGCCCGCCGCGGCGTGAATGCCTGAGACGCAGAACGCGAACCCGTTAATGGTTCCGACACCACCAGGATTGGTGGCGTCGATGCGCGTTGAATCCGGTGATACGGCCGTGACTGCGCGCAGACGATGGTCACCATATCGCAAACGCAGGCGCAAGCCTGCGGTGCTGCTGTGTGTGCCCCCTGGCCCCAGACAAGAAGCAATCGCTTTGATCAGCAAACGCCGCAGATCGATAACGTGGCTGATGCTGTTGTGCTGGTGCGTCAGCGGACCGGTGATACGGCCGTGATTGCGCGCAGACGATGGTCACCCTATCGCATACGCAGGCGCAATTCTGTGGCAGTGACGCGTGCGCCCCCTGGTAGCAGAAACGAAGCGAATGCTTTGACAAGTAAACGCCGTAAATCGATAGCGTGGCTGATGCTGCTGTGCTGGTTCGTCGTTGGACCGGCAAGCGTTCAGGCGGCCACCAACTCCGCGCTGGGCGGAATCGACGGCATCAACAATGGCACGATAATCGGCGGCGACGGTACAGGAACGGCGCAAATCACGCTCAATTCCGTACAACTGGCACTGGTTAAGGAAGCACGCGACATCACAGGCAATGTTCTGGCCGCCGGTGCGAATGTCGCGCAGAACCAGGACATCTACTTCGTACTGTACGTCGATAACATCACCGACTTCACTGCCGATCGCATAACGGTCGAGGACCTGATAGACGAAACCCAGTTCACTTACCTAGCCAATAGTCTGGAAACGACAACTGTTGTGAGCGGCTCTAATGCCGCCGCCCGCTGGGCAGGTATTTGGACACCACTTTCCGACGCACTCGGCGCGCCGGACGACGAAGCATCCGTTCTTGATAGCGGTGGTCCCGCAGGCCTTGACCGGCTGACAGTTGGTGAAGTGGCGGGCCAGGTGAACCAGCCGCTGGCAATACCCGCCCAGACGCAATGGGCAATTCGATTCCGGGTGAGGGTCAATTGATGGACCGCCTCATCCGACAACTAATTTTTGTGGTTAGCCTGGTTCTGTTGCTGCCGGGCATGGCCAATGCGCAGCTCATTCAAAATACGGCGAGCGGCGAGCTGAACAGTCTGAGCCTCGATCTGTCGCAGGCAACCATAACGCTCAACAGAACTGCTGGTTTAGTAGACCCGAGCAACTCCACCGTGACCGTGAATCCGCCTGTCGTCGTCGCAGACGGCACCGCCTTCAGCACGATCACCGTGACATTGCGCGACAGCAACAACCTGCCGCTCTCGGGCCGGCTCGTTTCCCTCGCGTCGAGTCGCGGTGCGCTGGACGTCGTGACCCAACCGCTCAATCCAACCGACGTCAACGGCGTGACGACCGGCGAGATTCGGTCAATATTGAACGGCATTGCCATTATTTCGGCAACAGACGTGGCCGACAGCATTCTGCTGAATGATCAGCCGCAGGTCCTGTTCACATTGGGCGAGATCCTGCTGCTGACCAAGACCGTCAATCCGGACAGGGCGACCGTCGGCGACATCGTGACCTACACGGTCACCATCCGGAACACGACCACGAACACGATCAGCAGCGTACGCATCGTTGACGAGGCGTCACCAGTGCTTGCTTACCTGGCCGGCACGGCACGCCTCGATGGAATTGTCATCGCCGATCCGCTGCCGGGGCCGCCGATGGTATTCGATATCGGCGCTGTACAGGCGTTGGCGGATGCCAACGGCAACGGCATTGCCGACCCGGGCGAGGGCGGCTATCACATGCTGTCGTACAGCATGATCGTCGGCGCCGGTGCCAGAGTTGGCACTTATGCCAACCTCGCTGTCGCGGCCGATGTGTGTGATACCTGCACGATTTCTCAGCCGGTCAGCGCCGATCTGGAAATCGCTGCAGATCCGATATTCGACTTAGGCACTGTCATCGGTAAGGTCTTCTATGACATGGACGGTGACGGTTCGCAGGACCGCGGCGAGCCCGGCATCAGCGGTGCGATGGTGGCGCTGGAC
>JAZGCX010000265.1:0-5188 GCA_036477175.1 Phycisphaeraceae bacterium | reverse complement strand
TACGAACGTCATGGCCGGTAACACGGGCGACGCCAACGATGCCGGCAAATACGCCGGGCTCGTTTACCTGCACGCGACGGCCCAAAACGACTTCACGCCCGACCTCCCGGACCGGTCGGTGGACGTGATCTACCTGTGCTACCCGAACAACCCAACGGGCGCGGTGGCATCGCGGCAGTCGCTGACCAGGTGGGTCGAGTACGCCAAGGCAAACGATGCGCTGATCCTCTTTGACGCGGCGTATGAGGCCTACATCACCGATCCAGACATACCGCACTCGATCTACGAGATACCGGGCGCCCGTGAGGTGGCCGTGGAGTTCCGCAGCTTCTCAAAGAGCGCCGGCTTCACGGGCACACGCTGCGCCTACACCGTTGTACCCCGAGCGGTCACGGGTAAAGCGTCCAACGGGTCGCGCGTCGAGCTGCACCGTTTATGGGCGCGAAGGCACACGACCAAGTTCAACGGCGTCTGCTACATCGTGCAGCGCGGGGCCGAGGCGGCCTATTCCGACGATGGCAAACAGCAGGTCCGCGCCCTGGTTGAGTTTTACCTCGAAAATGCCCGCATCATCCGCCAGACGCTCTCGTCCCTGGGCATGGCCGTCTACGGCGGCGTCAACGCGCCGTACGTGTGGGTCAGGACACCCGATGGCATGAGCAGTTGGGCGTTTTTTGACCGCCTCTTATCCGAGACGCACGTCGTCGGCACGCCCGGCAGCGGCTTCGGCGCTGCCGGCGAAGGGTATCTGCGCATCAGCGCGTTCAACAGCCGCGAAAACGTCGAACAGGCCATGCAGCGCCTCGGGCAGAAACTGGCGGTGTGACGGCCTTGCGTCACCTCACCGATGTTCGTTGAGCCCCGGTCCCCACGCCGCAAACGCTTTCTCACCCCGACCGCCCGTGGTATCCTCAGGTCATGTCCACACCCGAGGTCGAGCCCACCGAGCAGGTCGTCCAGCAGCTCCGCAAGTTCCTGCGCCAGATCAACGTGATAAGCGTGGCGACCATTGACGACAGCGGCCTGCCCCACGCGATCAACGCGTATTTTGCGGCCGACCATCAGTTAAACCTGTTCTTTGTCTCCGATACTGCATCCGCACATTGCAGACACGTTGTGAACCGGCCACGGGTCGCGGTGACCGCTTTCGCCCCGGTCCGGATGTGGCAGCAGGTGCGCGGCGTGCAGATTCACGGCAACTGTTCGCCGATCGAGCCGGGGATGTGGGATGATGTCTGGTCGATTTATCTCGACAAGTTCCCGCAGATGGCCGAGATCGAGCAGCACATCCGCGCATC
This sequence comes from Phycisphaeraceae bacterium, assembly GCA_036477175.1. Classification (GTDB taxonomy): domain Bacteria; phylum Planctomycetota; class Phycisphaerae; order Phycisphaerales; family Phycisphaeraceae; genus JAZGCX01. Next base: position 3,890 of record JAZGCX010000265.1, on the reverse strand, counting down.
GCAGTTCTATTGGGTCCAGCCGACGTGGATCCGCTGGACGGACAACAGCGTGCATTTCGGCTACAAGGTGGAATTGGATTGGCCGCTGCCGCAGTCCGTTTCGGAGCACGGCCGCGGGGCGTCAATTGTGTAACACCGCGGCGGCGGCTGCCATGATCGCTTGCGGTTCGCTCATCCGCCCGGGGCCGGTCGTGCGGCAGGCCTGCCAGCCCTCGTCCGGGCCGACCGTGTGGTAGCCCAGCACCTGCTTGACCGTGGCCAGGTTCCGCTGCACGATCGGACTGGCCCACATGTCCGCGTTCATCGCCGGCGCCACCAGCAAAGGCGTGGCGCGCGGCAGCGCCGAGGCAACCAGGCTCACCACGTCGTCGGTCAGGCCCGCCGCAAGTTTGCCGAGGATATTGGCCGTCGCCGGCGCGATGATCATCAGATCACACCACCGCGCCAGACCGACATGCTGCGAATCCGGATGATCGTCGCTCTGCCAGATGCTCATCAGCACCGTCTTGCCGGAAAGTGACTGGAAGGTCAGCGGTGCGACGAACCTCGTAGCCGCCTCGGACATGATCACACGCACGTCGGCACCGGCTTGAACCAGTCGGCTCACCAGCGCAGCGGTCTTGTAGCAGGCGATCCCGCCGGTGACCGCGACCACCACCTTCCGCCGAGCCCATATCGGGTCCAACGGTTGCTCGGTTTCGGTGGATGAATCAGGCATCCCGGCGAACGACCAACGCGCGTGAAGTTTACCTCTCTGTCTGAAGTCGGGCAGAGGGTTGAAGGGCAGGTCTTACTCTTGGGCCGTCTCGGCCGGTGGCTCGTCGGACATGTCGTACGTGATCTTGCCCTCGACCACTTCCTGCACGGCAACCTCGAAGTCGCTCCGCCCGTGACGTTCGACCAGCGGGCGGGCACCGTCCATCAGCTCGCGGATACGGTGCTGCACCAGGGCGGTGAACTTAAATCGACCGCCTACCTGGTTGACGATCTTGTCGTCCTTGAGTGCCTCGATCATGATGGCATAACTCCCGGTGTGGCTAGAATCCATTAGTATATCACCGAATCCCGTCGATGCCAAGTCATGGCGAGCCCGGATTCGTCCAAATCGACCGTGCACTCGAAGCAGGGCCGATAATCTCGTCCCCATCGGTGAATTCCCGGCAGACAACCGCCTGACCGGCTCGGCAACGGTGGCCTGAACCGCAATCCGTATCCTTACATACACAACTGGGTCCTGGCAGACGGGTATGTCGCATTCAACATATTTCCTGTCATCCCGCTTGCGCCCCGACCCCAAAACCTGGTGCGACAGGACCGTTTGCGTTGCTGGTGCCAGGCGCTAGACTGGCGGGCTTGGAGGTGATTGCCGCCTAATGAAGATCAGTCTCAAATGGCTGAACACCTACCTGGATCGGGCCGTTGACGCGGATGAAGCTCAACGGTTGCTGACGGATCAGGGCTTTCCGCTCGATGGCTGCGAACAGGTGACGTTGTCCGGTGCCGGCGACAGCGCCGCCGACGTCATGCTTGACGTGGAGGTGACCAGCAACCGGCCGGACTGCCTCAGCCACGTCGGCCTGGCGCGCGAGGTGGCGGCCGGATCGGGCTGCACGCTGAACCCGCCCGACTGTTCGCTGCCAGCCGACCACGGACCGGACATCGACTCGATCACGAGCGTGGATAACCGCGATACGGCGTTGTGCCCGCTTTACACCGCGCGCCTGATCCGCGGCACCAAGGTCGGCCCGAGCCCCGGTTGGCTGATCGATCGGCTGGCGGCAGTTGGGCTCCGCAGCGTGAACAACGTCGTGGACGTGACGAACTTCGTCCTGCTCGAGCTGGGTCAACCGCTGCACGCGTTCGACATGGCCAGGCTCGCCGGGGGCCGCATCGTCGTCCGCACCGCGTTCAAGGGCGAAAAGTTCACCGCGATCGACGGCAGCAAGCATCGGCTCGACGGGTCGATGCTGGTGATCGCCGACGACAAGAAACCGGTTGCGATCGCCGGCGTCATGGGCGGGCTCGACAGCGAAGTGACCGATCAGACGACGGACATCCTGCTGGAGTCAGCGATCTTCGATCCGTTGAGCGTGCGTCGGACGAGCCGGGCACTGAAGCTGTCGAGCGATTCAAGCTACCGATTTGAGCGTGGCGTTGATCCGGAAGGGGTGGACGCGGCGAGCCGGCGTGCCGCGGCGCTGATCCTTGAACTGGCCGGTGGATCGTTGGCCAAGGGTGTGATCCGCGTGGGGGCGCAGGCGCCGACGCCGCATCAGGTGACGATGCGGGTGGCGCGGTGCAACGAGTTGCTGGGTCTATCGCTGAGCGTGCAGCAGATGGTCGAGCACCTTGGTCGGTTGGGACTGGAGCCGCGCGTGGACGCCGACGGCGGATCGATCGTCTGCACCATCCCGACGTATCGCCTCGACCTGCACCGCGAGGTGGACGTGATCGAAGAGATCGCTCGACTGCACGGGCTGGACCAGATACCGGTGCAGGAAAAGATCCACATCGTCGCCCGCCGCATTCAGCCCAGTGTCGCCTCTCGCCGGGTGCTCGGTGACGTGCTGGTCGCGCACGGGTATCACGAGACGGTCACGTTCAGCTTCGTGCGCACCGAGCACGGCACCGCGTTTTTGTCCGACAGTGAAGAGCCGGTGATGATCGACGACGAGGGGCGCAAGGCCGAGCCGATGCTGCGTCCGTCGCTGCTGCCAAGCCTGCTGGTTTGCCGCAAGAGCAACCAGGACATGGGCAACGCGGGTGTGCGGCTGTTCGAGACCGGCTCGACGTGGTCGCGGCAGGGCGGCCAGGTGATCGAGCGAGGCCGCCTGGGCATGCTCTGCGACGCTCCGGAGCATGAAGCGGTGCTGCGGAGCATCCGCGGCGCGATCGAAGAGTTGGCGGGGCGGTTGGCCGGGGATGCGGCGGTGACGTTTGAACCGGTGGCGGACCCGCGCTACGCCGCCGCGGCAAACGTCGTGCTTGATGCGCAGGTGATTGGCCGCGTCGGTCAGCTTTCGCCGCAGACGCAGGCGGCGTTCGATCTGCAATCACCGGTGGTCGTGGCGGAGTTGGAGTGGTCGCCGCTGTCAGATCGTTACCCGCCGCCACGAGGGGTCAAAACGCTGCCGCGTTATCCCGGCATCGAGCGCGACCTGTCGGTGATTGTCGGCGAAGCTGTGCGGTGGGAGCAGATCGAGCGACAGGTGCGCGACACCCAGCCGGCCCTGCTTGAATCGATCGCGTTCCTGGGCACTTACCGCGGCAAGCCCATCTCCACGGGCCGAAAGAGCGTCAGCCTGCGGATGATCTTCCGTGACCCGAACGCAACGCTGCGGCACGATCAGGTTGACCCGCAGGTGGCGGCGGTGGTCGATCGGCTCAAGACGCAGCTCGACGCCGAGCTTCGCGGCTGACGCCTGGCCGGTTTACCTGAGCATCTATTGAGGAATCAATATTTAATACGGGTCCCAGTTAGAAACAGCGCGTTGGTGCGACTTGAGCCCCGCATGGTAACCGAAGGTCCGCGAAGCGCAATCCGGGGCCAGCACCGGGTTACCACCCGGTGCTCCATCCAGTGACGGCTGCCGGACGGCCCGATTACCTCTGGCCGCTGTCCGAGTCGCAAATTCTCTCTGGCGATCAACGTCAATCGGCTACGAGGCATTTAACTGTGGAGGGATAAAAAACCCCGGCGCTTGGCCGGGGCTCATCGGTGTCGTCAGTGATTCAACCGGTTCACGCACGTCGTCGTCGTCGGCGTGGCCCCATGGCTAGCGCGCCCAGCACCAGTAACACGAGCGTCGCCGGTTCGGGGACGCTGACCCAACCGCTCTCATCGTTGTCACCGATGCCACCGACAAATGCCGCCGTCTTGAACGAACCCT
>JAZGCX010000264.1:0-4041 GCA_036477175.1 Phycisphaeraceae bacterium | reverse complement strand
GATGGAACAATGACGCGGTGTCCAGGCGGCAAACCGATCGATGATCTGTGATGCGGGTGTAGCTCAGTTGGTAGAGCGTCAGCTTCCCAAGCTGAATGTCGAGGGTTCGAATCCCTTCACCCGCTTTCGCCGGTGCCAGTGGCGATCCCGCCTGCCGTGTGTCTGAGGATCGGTTTGTCCTACACACAGATGGCGGCCAGAATGTCCTTGACCTTCGCCGTCGCCAAGCAGACGCAGGTGTCCGCCGCGCCGTAATACATCCACAACTCATCGCCTCGAACGACCACACCCGTTGGGAAGACCACGTTCGGGACAAGGCCTGACAACTCGTACGGCGCTTCGGCCTGAAACACCCAATCGGGACAACGCGCGATCACCTTATGCGGAGTGTGGCGGTCCAACATCGCCACGCCGGCGCGGTAGATGAAGTGACCGCCGTACGCCTTGACACCGTGGTAGATCAACAGCCAACCGTCGTCGGTGAGGATGGGAGGCGGACCGGCACCGACCTTTACCGCGTCCCAGGCGCTGCCGCCGCCCTCGGTCAACACACAGTGCGGCTCACCCCAATGGATCAGGTCCGGCGAGTACGCCGACCAAACATGCTCGATCCCGCCGGCATCAGGCCGGTGCAGCACCGCCCAGCGATTCCCAAAGCGTTGGGGAAACAGCACCGCGTCTTTGTTGTTGGGAGAAAAGATCAGGCCAATCCGCTCGGCGTGGACCAGGTCGTCGCTGCGGGCCAGGGCAACCGCGGCTCCGGTCGGTGAATACCCGGTGTACGTGATGTACCACCGCTTCTCTCGCGGCAGGTAAGTGACCCGCGCGTCCTCGCAGCCCCATCGTTCATACCGCCATTGCTTTTGGCCGTAACGCAAGATCGGTTCCGTCTCGATCTTCCAGTCGCTCACGCCGTTGGTGCTGCGCGCGACGTGGATGCTCGAGTGTCCTGCGTGGTTCTCCACGCGGAGCAACAGGACGACCTGCCCATCCTGCTCGGTCGCACCGGGGTTCAACACCGCCGCCGCCGGGAAAGGCAGATCGAAAATGGTAATGATGGGGTTCTCCCGCGAACGCTCGAAAATACTTCTCACTGGCTTCATCCTTGCTGCTGTGTCGTGAAATTTCTCTGTACTCAGCCTCTTCAGTACATGAGAGTATCAACAACGGATCAGTTGAGCTACGTCGCCATCCGCCGCGGGCCTATCGATTTCGGCGGCGGTCAGGACGGCGGGGCGTCCCGTGTGCGTCGCAGTGACTCACCGTCCGCTTTCAGCGCGGCGCTGAGCTGCACGGGATAACCCTGCTCCGCACGCTCCAGTTTGAGTAACGGCGGCGGCAACTGCTCAAGCTCCCGCCGTGCGTGCTTTCGGGATTGGTCGAGGCTAGCGCGTTCTGCGGGCAGCCGCCGGCCGTTGTGCATGACCTGTTTGAGCAGCGGCCGGCCGTCGAGCTTCTCGTCGTGCCGGCCAATTACGTCCCGCAACAGCCGGCCGTCTTCAATCACACGAAACACCTGCTTACGACCGGGGATAATGATCTTTTCGGACGAGAGTTTGAGCCGTGGTTGTCCGGCGTACTCGACCAGCTTGTAGGCGACATCCACGTCGGGGGCGTCGCTGCTCACCGCCAACTTGGTACCGACGCCGAAACCGTCAATGGCAGCGCCTCGCTGGACCAGGTCGGCGATCTGGTACTCGTCCAACCCACCGGAGGCGAAGACCCTGACCTGATTAAGGCCGGCCTCGTCGAGGATCGCGCGGGCCTTTCTCGATAGCTCAAGCAGATCACCCGAATCGAGCCGGACAGCACGGACCCGGAAGCGGTCGCCGAGTCTGCGGCTCAGCTCGACCACTTTTCGCACACCCTCAATCGTGTCGTAGGTGTCCACCAACAGCGTCGTTTGGGGGTACATGCCGGCAAAGGCGGCGAAGGCGGCCAGTTCATCATCGTGGGCCTGGATATAGCTGTGAGCCATGGTGCCGAAGATGGGGATGTCGTACGTCTTGCCTGCCAGGACGTTCGACGTGCCGGCGGCACCGGCGATGTAGCTGGCGCGCGCGACCTTCATCGCCGCATCGGTGCCGTGCGCCCGGCGGGCACCGAAGTCCACGACGGTGCGTCCGGCGGCGGCGGTGACCACCCGCGCCGCTTTCGTCGCCACCAGGCTTTGAAAGTGCACCTGATTGATCACGAAGGTCTCGATCAGTTGGGCCTCGGGCAGCGGTGCGATGACCTGGAGAACCGGTTCGTTCTCAAACACCATCGTGCCCTCGGGCACGGCGAACACGTCGCCCGTAAATCGGAACGACGAAAGCCGATTGAGAAAGGTGTCACGGAACCCGCCCTGCCGGCGGAGGTACGCCAGGTCGTCGTCGCTGAAGTGCGCCTGTTCCAGGTAAGTCAATACGTCCTGGAGCCCGCAGGCGACCAGGTAATTGCGGCATTCGGGCAGCTTGCGGAAGGACAGCTCGAAGACCGCGGGCAGGCACATCGCCTGGGCGTCATACGCCTGCACCATGGTCAGTTCATACAGATCGGTAAAGAGGGCGGCGCCAAACGGGCCGACGCACGGCGGGTCATTCATCGTCTTCCCCGTTTTCAATGATTCCGCCGGCCTCTCGCAACTGGTCAACGGCGCGCTGCCCGACGCCGTCCAGAACGTTCACCGCGCGCGTGGCCGGCAGGATCAGGTGTACCTCGAACCCTTCGGCCAGGGCGTCGAGCACCGTCGCTCGAACACAGTAGTCCAACGCCAGGCCGCCGACCCAGACCCGTTTGACGCCCGCCTTGCGCAATCGCTCGGCCAGGCCGGTATTGGCGAAATTGGAGTAACAGTCACGGTCGGGATCCGTCGCCTTGTCCACGATGATCGCTCGGTCGGGCACGCGCAGGTCCGGGTGAAACGCGGCGCCGGGCGTGTCCCGCACGCAATGCACCGGCCACGGCCCGCCTCGGTCCGTAAAGCTGACGTGCCCAGATGGGTGCCAATCACGTGACACGACGACGTAAGCACCGCTGTGCTCGGCCGCCTCGATCCAGCGGTTGAGCACCGGCACCACCTGGTCGCCTTCGCGCACCGGCAGTGCCCCACCGGGACAGAAATCGTTCTGCACGTCCACCACCACTAACGCATCCGTCGGCTTGAGCGTTCTAGCCATGCTCGTTCCCGTACGACGCGGACACCAAAAGATGATAGATCGTCACTTGCCGCTCAGACACGATACCACGCAACGCCGAAGGCCGGCAAACGCTTGAACAGGCCATTGTCCAGCGCGCTGAACGAAGCCCTGGCGCCTCACGCGAGCGGCTCCGCAGACGCCGCCGGATTTGTCTCACGCCTGACTTGGTGGGATGCGAATTGCCGGATCATTCGACTCGTCGCCGATCGATGCCGTTGGATCAGAGGTGATGCCTGTCGCCGCGGTGTCGCGAGCGTGAACGGCCCGGTTCCGTGCCGGGGTAAGCGCATAAGAAAAGCGGCGAGGGCGCCCTCCCCGACTTCGCGCCCTCAACCGCATCATTGACGAACGCGGCATCCACGGCGGCTTTGCTTGACCGAAAAAAAACCGCCGCGAGGTTCAAAAGCGGCGGCATCGGAGACGCCAGGCTACACCGGCGGGCATGGCCGGTGGCTCAACCATTATAACCGAATCGGCCGTCGGCGCGACGGCCCTGAAAAAACTATTTCCCCGCTTGGTCCGGGGGTCCATCGGCGTCACCGAGCAGGTCCTGCGCATCGATGATCGATTGGGCCAGGTCCGCCATCGCCCGCCGCGAGTCGCGGGCCTGTTTCTGCAGCCGCCGCATCGCCTGCTCTTCGGTCAGCCCCACCTTAGCCATGATCAGCCCCTTGGCCTTCTCGATCAGCTTGCGGTTCTCGAGCTTGACCTGCAGCTCTCGCACCTGCCCAGCCAGGTTCTGGCGTTCGAGGTACCGATTCCACGCCACGGCGATCGTCGCGCGAAGGTCGTTGCTGTTGATCGGCTTGAGCAGGTAGCCGAACACGCCCATTTTGGCCGATTCATCGACGTATGCCGG
>JAZGCX010000263.1:0-2004 GCA_036477175.1 Phycisphaeraceae bacterium | reverse complement strand
GAAGTGGCGATACCTGTTCGAGCAACGGCCAAGTGACGGGCTGTGGTCACGAATGTGGCAGATGCCGACGGCTGAGGGGCTTGCGGGGCGGGCCGACTCAAAGGTGATGCGGGCATGGGTGCGGCGGCGGCTGGGGTTGGCCGTGGATGAACCGGATCGACTTGGCGCGTTCACCCATCAGACGACGCACCGGACAATCCGATTTGTGGTGTGGAGCGCAGCGGTTGTCGATGAGCGGCCGGGGCGTGGGGCGGGCCGATGGCGGCCGTTAAATCGTGTGGATGATTTACCGCTGTCGAATCCGCAGCGGCGGGTCGTGCAGATGCTCGGGCGGGGGTGAAACCGATTGCGACAAGTTCTCGCGTCGCTCAGCAGCAGCCGGGACACTACGCATCCCGGATTCCGGCGGGCGTAGCGAGCCGGCTATTTGGCGAAGTGGGCCTGAAGGTAATTGCTGACGCGGCGCGGGCCGACGATGCCGACCAGCTTTTCATCCACGTTGAGGATCGGCACGTGCCGGAAACCGTGCACCGCCATCAGGTTGAGGGCCGTGGCGGGGCTGTCGATGTCGTGCACCACCATGGGCTCGGGGGTCATCACTTCCGTTACGGAATGATTCTTGATCTGCTCAAACCGATCGGCGACCTTGTTTAGCACGTCGCGTTCGGAAAACAGGCCGAGCAGCCGATCACCTTCGGTCACCAGCACACAGGCGATTTCACGTTCGGCCATGGTCCGCATCGCCTGTTCGATGGTCGTGCCGGGCCCCATGGCGGTGATCGGTTGCGTCTGCATCGCGGTGACATGGGTCTCGATCAGCGCGCGTTCGAGCTCGTCATCGTACTGCGGCGGGCTGTAGTCCTTCAGCGGGTCCTCAAACTCGCCGGGCGGTGTTTCACGACGAACGCGTCTAGCCACGACTTTACGCTCCTTCTCGCTGGTCCATTGAGATTTTTGATCGCATCCGCTGGACCTTGACCTGCCGGGGGAAGTGGTCGGCGATGTATTGCATGACGCCCTTCTGACCGGTCATGGCCACGGCCCGGCCGTCCTCGTCCAACACCACCACAAACCGCAGGCCTTTGGACTGCATGCGGTCGATCACCGTCGCGATCGGATCGGTCTTATGGACGAACGCCCATGCGCTGGCCATGTGCTGCTCGACCGGATGGTCCAGATGGTCCGGGTCCTCCAGCAGGAGCTTGATCAACAGCCGCTCGGTGAACTTGCCCAGCGGCCGGCCCTGGTCGTCCAGGACCACGACACAGCCCACGCGATTTTCGCGCATCAAACCAATCGCGTCCCGCACTGTCGTGGTCCGCTTGACCGCGGCCAGTTCACGCAGTTCCAACGCGGACACCGGGTCGTTCAGAATGTCCTCACGCAATCCCATCGGTGTTCAACTCCAACACGTCTGGCCGGCCCCCGTCAGCGAAGCACTTTATTAGACCGCGACGGCCACGCGGCCGCAACACCCGGCCGACACGAACCGCATCGCATTGTGGCACATCGTAACGAACAGTCAAAACATGCCTGCGTCTGCGAACCCCAAAGAGCGTCGGCGGCGGGCTATCGGGCTCTCAGACGGTGTCGAATAAGTTTAGCACGGGCCACGCGTCGTGTCGCGGGGTCCATCTCACAATCGGTCAGTTTCTGGAGGTGGGCCGACTGTGTCAGCAGGAACAGCTCGTTGATGGTGCGGATGTCCACCGATTCGATCCGTCCGAGGTTCACGCCCAGCCGCAGGTGCGACAGCAGGGCCAGCACTTCATCGGTGCCCATGACCCGGGCGTGGGTGAGCACGGCCCAGGCGCGCCACACCTTGTCGTCCAACTGGGCCCGCCGCTGTCGCAACAGCGCCTGCCTCGCCTGTTGTTCGTAGGCAATGATCTGCGGCACAACGGTGTGCTCGAAATCGGCAAGGATCTCCTGCTCGCTCTTGCCGAGCGTGGTCTGGTTGGAGATCTGGTACAGGTCGCCCAGGGCTTCGGAGCCTTCACCGAA
>JAZGCX010000262.1:0-6358 GCA_036477175.1 Phycisphaeraceae bacterium | reverse complement strand
TGATATTGGTCCACACCCCAGTCAGGCATGGTGCATCTGCCCTTTCCACAGCCCCGTGCCCGGCCCGACCAGCAGCGCCAGTGTCACCGACTCAATTGTCGCCAGCACCAATGCTGCTGCCGTCAGGTACGGCCAAAGCTCAACGCCCTGTTCCCGAAGCACCGGTGGGGTTGCGCGGCCCTGGTCGGCCGCAACGCGGTCACGTTCGGAGGCGACTTGCGCCAGCGTGTCCGCGCCCGCCGCGCGCAGATCGCTCTCAGCCGGGTCCAGTTCCACATAGACGCCGCCCACCACCGCCGCGTCGCCACGACGAATCACCTGGACCAGTCCCGGCCGATCAACACCTTCCAGTTGTGCAATCGTTTGATTGGCGGTGTGTCCGCCGATGGCGAGGTCGACCGATCGGCCGTCGGCATCGCGCGCGGTGAGCAGGTCGTTGGACCAATCGCCGTCAAGGACGAGGCTGGGACGATCGCCGGGGTGCGGGTTGTGCGAGGCGGGCGGGCCGGGTGTGAGGCCGCGCACAAGCTGGTGCAGCAGCGGGAGGAACTGGCCGGCCTTGACCAGGTCGCTTTGTGCCGGTGACAGCGCCGCGGCGAAGACGGCCAACCGACCCGAGCCGACCCATTGTGTCGCCAGTGCCGGCGACCCGTCAGCGAAGGTGAGCAGCAGCTCGGCGGTGGGCGTGAGCCGGCCACGCATCACCGCGTTGAAGCGGCTGCTGAGCAGGCCGGTGCGGGCCGGGCCTTCGAACACGCTGAGAATGGGCAAGTCGAATCGGCCTTCGGCAAGTTGAAAATCGGCGCCGGTGAGCCAGCGGCGCTGCGCCGACTGCCTGATTGGGCTCAGTGCGACGGTGGTGTCCATCTGCCCGAACCGTTGCAGCAAGTCCGCCGCCTCGGGGCTGTCGATGACCCAGATTACACCACCGCCGTCGGCAAGGTAGCGACGCAGTGCGTTCAACGCCGACACGTCCAGTTGGTGCGCTTCGACAATGACAACGACGCTGGGCCGCGACGTGGCGTCGATCGCTGCCTGAAGCTGTCTGCTGGTGAATGTTCGCAGCGCCACGCCGCTGGTTGGGCCACTTGCGGTGCGTGAGCCGTCCGGTCGCATCTCGGGCATCAGTGCGCGTGCAACAAAGAACACGGCCGTGCGAGAGTCGTCAATATCCGCGTCCGTGATCAGGGCGACCGGCCTGGCCTGGACCACCGTGAATGCCAGACCCGTTCGATCGTCCACGTCGAAGTGCTCGTCGCGATGTGCCAGTTCGACCACGGCATGGGTTGCCCCGGGTTCGACCGGGCGGATGGTGAAGTTGGCCGTCGCTGTCGCGCCGGCGACAACGCGCACGGCCTGTGTTTGTGTCTTGCCGGCAAAACGCAGCGACAGTTTTGCCGACGCGTCGGATTGACCGAAGTTGGCGACCTCAACGCTGACCGTGGTGTCCTGGCCGACAACCGGTTGCACGGGGCTGACTGTTGGCCGATACACCGCAAGGTTGTCCGTATCCTGGCCGATCCGATGTAGTCGCAGCGCCACGCGGTTACGCACAGCGGCGCTGATGCCGGCAGCCTGCCACTGTGTCGCCTGCATGTCGCTGAACAGGAGTACCGAGCGCCGGGGATCGGGGCCCAACGCTTGGCCCCTCACCCCCCTACCCCCCGGCCCCTTGTCCCCTGTCCCTTGTCGCTTGGTCTCAATCGTCGCCGCACGCAAGGCTGCGTCGAGGTCGCCGCGTTCGAGTGTCGGTTCGGTCTGTTCGATCAGTTGGACCAGCAGCGAGAAGTTGGCTGATGGCTCGGGCAGCAGCGGGCCCGGCGTGGCGTCGAGCAGGATGACCGTCGCACGGTCGCGCGCCGGATCAAGTCGGCGCAGCGTGTCGATGGCGCGGCGCTTGGCCTCGTCGAAGAGGGTCGCGCCGTGGTGGGTGCGGGTCATTGAAGCCGAACGGTCGAGGATGATCGCGGCCACCACGCCCCGGTCGGGGTCGGTTGCGGGGCGTTGTCGGTACCAGACTGGTCGGGCAAACGCCCCAACGATCAGTGCCAACAGGCCGCAACGCAGGATCAGCAGGAGCCAATGTCTGGGTCTGGTCCATCGCGCGCAGTCGGCCGACGCCTGTTGGATGAAGCGGATGGTGGGGAAGACGGCCAGGCGCCCGCCCCAGCGGCTGAGCAGGTGCGCCGCCAGCGGCACCCCCACCGCTGCCGCCAGCCCCCACAGCCACAGCGGGTTCAGCACATTGATCGGACCGATGAACATCGTCGCTTCCGCTGTCTGCGCCGCCGGTGCTTGTCGCCGCGACGTGCGCCTGATTCCGCCCCGGTCGGTTCACGCATTCTATGTAGACCGGGCACTCGCCGTGGCGAAGATGACGGCTGGGGCGGCCGGGTCAGGATTGATCCAGGCTGTGGGACGCGTCTCAGGTTGCGCGCCGGGTCGTGTCGTCGTTCGCGGCCGCGTCGGTGGGTGCGGCGGATGTGGACCGATTGTCCTGAGGCCGTGGTAATAATGGTTCACACAGGTGGACGTTGCCCTTCTTGTCCACCTTTGCCAGGCCCAGTTCGCGCAGCGCCAGCAACGCCGCTTGCTGCTCAGCGTCCTTCTTGGCATTGGCCCACGTGCCGGTGTACCGCCGGCCGTCCAGCTCCACGCACACCTCGAAGCATTTGGCATGATCGGGCCCCTTCTCGTCCAGCAGGATGTAGGCCGGGTTGGTCGGCAGGTGGCGCTGCGCGTACTGCTGCAGGACGCTCTTGAAGTTCTGCTGGTGGGTGGATTCGGCGGCGGCGTGGATGAACGGGGTCATGTGTTCGAGGATGAACCGCCGGGCCGGGGCCATCCCGCCGTCGAGGTGGATCGCGGCGATGATCGATTCGAGCACCGCCGCGGCGACGCTGCTGGGCAGCTTCCGGTGTGAAATCATCCCCTTGCCCAACGTGAGCATCGAACTGAGGTTGATCTGCTCGCTGATCTTGGCGCAGACCCTGCGGCTGACCACCGCGCTTTTGATCTTGGTCATCTCGCCCTCGAGCAGATCGGGGAACGTGGCGAACAGGTAATCGCAGACAACGTACCCGAGGATCGCGTCGCCGAGGAACTCCATCCGCTCGTTGCTTTCCAACCGGTGGCCGGCGCTTGATGCGTGTGTCAACGCCTCGACCAATAGTTGTTCGTTCTTGAACGTGTAGCCCAGGACCTTGGCGGTTTGTTCAAGCATGATGTGTTTTGGTAACGCAGCAGCCGACGCGGCCCCGGCGACTTGCGCTGCCGGCAGCATCCCGCGATGCGCTGCCCTGAGAGAACAAGTATCCGGTTCCTCGCCTTGCTTGTCAATGATAGTCGCTTCGACTACGCTCCGGGCATGAAAGATTGGTGTCCCATCGGCCTTTCGCGACGCCTATTGCTCATCGTCCTGACTCCGCTCATGTTGGTCGCCACCGCGCACGGCCGACCGCCGGGCGATCCCGCCGCCGACGCGACGCCCATCATGCCGCTCCAAGACGTGCGGATCGGCATGACCGGCTACGGGCTGAGCGTGTTCCGGGGCACCCAGATCGAGCCGTTTGCCGTCGAGGTTGTCAGTGTCATGCAGGACGCCAGGCCCCAACGCGGCGTGATCTGGGTCCGCTGCCCCGGCCAGCGGATGCAACAATTCGGGCCGGTCCAGGGCATGAGCGGGTCGCCGATTTATCTTTGGCCCGATGACCAGCCGCACCAGATCGGCGAGGGCGGCCTGTTGGTCGGCGCGTTCGCCTTCGGTTTCCCCAACGCCAAGGACTGCTACGTCGGTGTGCAGCCGATCGAACCGATGCGTGAAGCCGGCGACCGTGTCAACAACGATGCGGCCGCGGCCCGGACATCGGTCGGCTCGGGCCGGCTGCTTCGCCACCTGATCCGCGTGATGGACCGTTATCAGCCGCCACTTTCACACACGTGGCGCAGCCGCGCGCTGGCAAAGTTGATCAGGACCGAACCGAATCGGCGTGATGCGGGAGACCTCGGCCTTGCGGCCGGGGCGATGAATTCGCTCACACCCCCAGCCGCAATGACGGGGTCCCATCCGTATCGCCTGATGCTGCCGCTTTCGATCAGCAATCCTCAGACGGTGGACGTGTTGACCCCGCTGCTGATGCCGATGGGACTTGCACCGATTGCCGCGCCGCCCGGCATGGTCGTGGGCAAGCCGCCGCCCGGCATCGACCTCGAAAGCATCAGGCTTGAACCCGGCAGCGTGCTGGCCATTCCCTTGGCGTTCGGTGACATGGACCTGAGTGCGGCGGGAACCGTGACCGACGTGTTGCCGGACGGCCGCGTGCTGGCGTTCGGTCACGCGATGTTCGGTCAGGGCGAGGCACGGGTGCCGATGGCCAGTGGGTACGTGCATTTCGTCCAGCCCAGCCGCGGCGTCAGCTTCAAGATCGGCGGCAGCGGCGTGATCAGAGGCGCCATTGTCCGCGACGAACAAAGCGGCGTGGTCGGTACGTCTGAGGGGGCCTTCAGCACCGCTCCGGTCGATGTGGTCGTCAACGCGCCCGATCAACCGCAACGACGCTACCACTATGAAGCGGTGCGTCACCGCATCCTGACGCCGGTGATTGTCGCGGTGGTTGTCGCCAACAGCGCCATCGCCGAGCAGCAGTTGCCCACGGAAAACACTACCCGCTTGCGAGCCTCGATGACGTTTGCCGGCGGACGCGACCTCAAGCTGGACATGCTCATCCCTCGAGCGGATGCCAACTCACTCGTGTTTGCGCTTACCTTCCTGATCGCGACGATGGCGGACAATCCCATCGAGTCCATGATGCTCGAGTCGATGACCGTTGAGATTGACGTCGAGCCGGTCACGCGAAGCGCGATGATCGTTAATGCCACGCTCGACCGCGCCGAGGTGGAGCCGGGCGACACACTGGGTCTGGCCGTCAAGTTGCAACCGCACGGCCAGCCGCCGCGCACCGTGCGGATCGAGATGCCGATCCCCGAAACGCTGCCCGACGGCGACTACGAACTGGTGATCGGCGATGCGCCGACTTACATCAATTATCTGTTCATGAGCCGGCCGCACCTGACCCAGCCGTCCACCGCTGACGAGCTGCACACGATGGTTCAGCGGGTCTTGTCGGTGTCATCCGACGCGATGTACGTGCTGCTGCAATTGCCCGGGGAGAATCTGGCCGTGGGCCGGCAAGAGTTTCCCCAGTTGCCGTCGAGCCGCCGGGCGATGATCGCCACGCCCGCGACCACGGCCGTGACCCCCTACCGTGACTGGGAGAAACAAATCGTGCCGCTGGACGTGGTGCCGTCCGGCCAACTGAGCTTCACCCTCACGGTCCGCAAACCGTTTGCCAACCGATAACCGCGGGCCTGTGCCCGCCATCTGCCGGTGCAACCGGGCCGTCGATCAGGAAGCCAAACCACATGCCGTTAGCCCATCATCAGGATTCGGTCGCCTGCATGACACAACCGCTGGTGCGCGCGGCGACGCGGCACATCGCCATGCTGATGGTCATTACGGTCGTCGCGCCGGTGCTGGCGATTCAACCGGCACGGTGGGAGCACACCACCGAGGCCGACTTCGAGCCGGGCCAGCGCGACAACGTGGTGGTGACCAACCTTGGCGACGTGAAGTTGGCGGCCCGGACGGACGTGATCGGCCAGATGCCCGAACAGGCCAGCGTCATCTATGACCTGCAGGCGCTGCCCGGCGGTGACCTTTACCTCGCCGCCGGGCCCGAGGCCAAACTCCTGCGCCGCGCCGGCGACGAGATCGACAAGGTCATGAGCCTCGAGCAGGAACAGGTCTTTGCGCTCGACGTGTACGAAGGCAAGCTGCTGGTCGCGGTCAGCGGGCAGGTGAGTCGGTTGGCCGTGCTGGACGGCGACGAGTTAATGACCCTGGTCGAACTTGACGGCGTGCGCTACATCTGGGACGTGCTGGTTGACGGCAAGAAGGTGTACTTGGCCACCGGCATTGAAGGCAAGCTGCTCGGCGTGGACCTGGCGGCCGACGATGAGCCGGCCGTCACGGAATTGCTCGACGCTGAGCAGATCAATCTCTTGTGCATTGGTCAGGATGACAAAGGCCGCATCTACACCGGCAGCGACACGGATGGATTGATCTACCGGATCACGTCCAAGGCCGACGCCGACGCCGACGTGTTCGTGTTGTACGACGCGGCGGAGCCGGAGATCGGCGCGCTGCTGGTCACCGCCGACGGCACAGTGTTCGCCGGCACCGCCGACGCTGAGCAGGCCCGCCAGGGTCGTTTGGAAGATGCGGTGTCGGAAGAAGCCGGCCGCCCCGAAGCGCCTGAGCAAGCACCGGCCGAACCCGAAGAGCCCGGTGAAATCCCAG
>JAZGCX010000261.1:0-9020 GCA_036477175.1 Phycisphaeraceae bacterium | reverse complement strand
GTGACCAGTTCAAGAAAGTGACCGGTCACCTGCAGTGGCTGCTGACCACGCGCAACCGCCGCGGTGAGGACCCCCGCAAGTTCCCCCACGCCAAACGGGGCGTGCCGTGGCTGGTGCCGCGCATGGTAAAGACCGCTCAGACGCTCGGCGACATGGAGTCGTTCTACGACCGGTGGGTGCACTTTGCCGGCCACGCGGTGATTGAGCCGGCCGGCGTCGGTAATGGGTCGGTATCGCAGATGCGTGTGCCGCGGATGGCCCCGCCGCGTCGGTTCGGGTGCCGGCAGATCGCGAATCGGATGACCATCCACGCCGACGGCCGGGTCGCCCGGTGCGATCAGGACTGGCACGCCCGGGCCGCTGCCGGCAAGAGCACCCAGGCGACGTTGGCCGAGTTGTGGCAGTCGATGCAGCCGGTGCGCATTTGTCATGAGCAAGGCCAATGGAACGATCTGGAACTGTGCCGCGATTGTCACCAGTGGCATCGGCCGTAAACGGTATTCTCGTGTCTGGCCACCAACGAACGGCCAGCGGTCAGGGGTTCATCCGATGAAAACACTCGCCGTCATCATCGCCCGGGCCGGGAGCAAGGGCCTGGCGAATAAGAGCATGCAACCGCTGGCGGGCAGGGCGGTGATTGAATGGACCCTTGAGCATGCGCTGGGTTGCAAGCGGGTGGACCAAGTGGTTCTGAGCAGTGATTGCCCACAGATTCGCGCGTTGGGGCGCGACTATGGCGTGACCAGTTACCCGCGCCCCGCCGACCGTGCGACCGATACCGCCATGATCGACGACGGCGCCCGGCACGGCGTCGAATGTTGGGAGGCCGAGCACGACACAAACTGCGATCACGTGGCGATCCTGTACGGCAACGTCCCGCTGCGTCCGCCGGACCTGACTGATCGGGCGGTGGCGAAGCTGATCGAGACCGGGGCCGACAGCGTGCAAAGCGTTTACCCGGTGGGCAAGATGCATCCGTATTGGATGAAGCAACTGGCTGGGCCGGCCGGTGACCAGCTACAAATGTATCAGCCCAACAGCGTGTACCGCCGCCAGGACCTGCCGCCGGTGTACATGCTCGACGGCGGCGTGATTGCCGTGCGGCGCCAATGCCTGTTCACCGTGGTCGAGGGCGAGCCGCACGCCTTTTTAGGCAAAGACCGCCGCGGCATCGTGACCGAGCCGGGGCAGGTGGTGGACGTGGACAGCGAGTTGGACCTGGCGATCGCAGAAGTGTTATTGGCGAAAGCCGGCGGGCATCACCGACTGACCCAGCTTAAGCGTCGGCGGGCGGCGGGTTAGCGATGGCTGCAAAGCGACGCACGGTCGTGGTGGTGACGGGTAGCCGAGCCGAGTTCGGGCTGCTCGACCCGGTGATGCGCGCGATCGTGGGGCATCGGGCTTTGCGGCTGCGCAGCGTCGTGGCCGGGGCGCACCTGGCGCAGGGCACGTGGCGCGACGTGACCGCGGCCGGCTTTGCAATCGACGCGAAGGTGCCGATGCAGAGGTCAAAGACGGTCGGCCGCGACGCCGACGTGGCGGCGGTGGGGCGCGGCGTGAGCGGGTTCGGCCGCGCCTTTGCCGACCTGAAACCACACGTCGTTGTGGTTCTGGGTGATCGGATCGAGGCGTTCGCAGCGGCGTCGTCGGCAAGCATCGGGGGTTTGCACCTGGCGCACGTCCACGGCGGCGACCGGGCCCAGGGCGTCGCCGACGATGCGATGCGGCACGCGATCAGCAAGCTGGCGCACCTGCACTTTGCCGCGACGCCGCAGAGCCGAAAACGATTGGTTCGCATGGGGGAGCAACCCCGGTTCGTGTTCAACGTCGGCTCGCCGGCGCTGGATGGACTGGGCAACGTTGAACCGGCGACCGATGCACCGCAGGTGATCGTGATCCAGCACCCGATTGGGGCGGTCGACACCGATGAATGTCGCTGGATGCGTCAGACGCTCCAGGCCACGCGCGGGTACGCCCGGCTGATCTTTGCCCCCAACGGCGACCCGGGTAGCAATGGGGTGCGGGCGGCGCTGAAGCAGGCGGCGGTCGCGGTGGTCGAGCACCTGCCAAGGCATCGGTTTCTGCCGCTGCTGGCGGGGGCCCGTGCGATCGTGGGCAATGGCTCGGCCGGGTTGATCGAAGCGGCGGCGTTGGGCACGGCGTGCGTGAACGTCGGGCCGCGACAGGCCGGGCGGCAACGGCCGGCCCATGTGATCGATTGCGACTATGGGCAACGGGCGGTGCGGGCGGCGCTGACTCGGGCGCTGGGGCTGGACCTGGGGCGGGTGCGTCATCCCTACGGCGACGGCCGAGCGGGCCAGCGAATCGCCGACCTGCTGGCGGAGATCGACCTGTCAGCGGTCCGGCTTCGGAAACAAAACTGCTACTGACCGGGTTGGTACGGCACAGGCCGCCAGGGGTCGGCCAGGCTGAGATTATCGGCCGGTTTGGCTGCACGTTGCACGCCGGGCGGTCTTTGTCACACTGATACCCTCGCCGGCCGCGTCGGGCCCGAACCACCGGCCGGCAGGCGGCGTAGTGTTAGCGCCTGGTGGTCTTTCAGACGGGCCCGCTGGCACGAGGAATCCCCAGCCTATGGCTCACGACTTCGTCGAGGA
Source organism: Phycisphaeraceae bacterium (assembly GCA_036477175.1). GTDB lineage: Bacteria > Planctomycetota > Phycisphaerae > Phycisphaerales > Phycisphaeraceae > JAZGCX01. The sequence goes on along the minus strand of JAZGCX010000261.1, from coordinate 6,402 downwards.
GCAGCTCCAGGTCAAGTCCGATACCGGGCGAGTCAGCCTCCAGATCATTGCCACGCTGTTGGGGGGGGTGCTGCTGGTCGCCTCGTATGTGGCGGTGTTCCTGTTCACCAGCCCGGCACACGGCGACGCGTTGGCGATGCTCTCGGCGATCCTGCTGGGGGCGCCGCTGGTCTGGGTTGCCCTGAAGGATCTGCTGCACGGCCACATGCACTTCAATGAGCTGGTGGCGCTGGCGGTGATCGCGGCGTTCGTCACCGGCCGCCCCGAAGATGCCGACCACATCTTCAGCGGCTACCACGAGGCGGCGACCGTTGCCTTTTTCATGATCATCTCGGTGCTGATCGAGAGCCGAACCGCTCTGGGCGCGCAGGCGAGCATTGAATCGCTGATCAAGATCACCCCCACGCGGGCGCACAAAGTCAGCGAGACGGGCGAGGCCGAGGTCGAGGCCTCGCAACTGAGTCCGGGCGACGTGGTGCGCGTCCGTCCGGGTGACAACATCCCCGCCGACGGCCGAATCGTTCGCGGCGCCAGCACGGTCAACCAGGCCAACATCACCGGTGAATCGCTGCCGGCCGACAAGGTCGAAGGCGATGAGGTGTTCAGCGGGACGATCAACCTGACCGGCGTGATGGACATCGAGGTGACCAAGGCCGGCGAAGAGACGACGCTGGGCCGGGTCAAGGAACTGATCCTCCATGCCGAGCGGACGCGGATCCCGATCATGCGGATGATCGACCATTACGCCGGCTGGTACACGCCGACGGTGCTGATGGTGGTGTTCATCGTCTGGTTCTTCTGGACGCAGACGAGTCCGACTGAGGCGTGGCGCAACGCGATCGCGATGCTGGTGGTGGCGTGTCCGTGTGCGCTGATCCTGGCAACGCCGACGGCGATGGTGGCGGCGCTGTCGGCCGCGGCGCGGCTGGGCGTGTTGGTCAAAAGTGTGGTTGACCTGGAGGCGGCGCGGAACCTGACGGCGATGATCTTTGACAAGACCGGCACACTCACGACCGGCCAACTGGAGGTGTCCCGGCTGACACCGGCGCCCGGCGTGGAGGGGGCGGAGCTGCTGCGTGCGGCCGCGTCGGTCGAGCAGAACTCCAAACACCCGGCGGCGCGGGCGGTGACCAGCGTGGCGCGCCGGGCGCGGCTGCACCTGCCGCAGACCGCCCAGTTTGAGGAGGTCTCGGGCCGAGGCGTCAGCGCCATGGTGGACGGCAAGCGTGTCGCGGTCGGTCGGGCGAAATGGTTGACCGGCGACAGCCGGATCGCGCCGCACGCGGCGACGGCGATCGAGGCGGCGCAGAACAGCCCCGAGGCCGAGGGATTGTCCGTGCTGTTCGTCGTGCGTGACGGCCAACTGCTGGGCTGGATCGGCCTGGCCGACAACACCCGTCCGGAAGCGGCGGCCTCGATGGATCGGCTGCGCGAGATGGGGCTCAAGCGGCTGATCATCGTCACTGGTGACCGCGAGAGTGTGGCCAAGCGCGTGGCCGGTCAGATGCATACCGAATACCGGGCCGAGGTGCTGCCGGACCAGAAGCTGCAGATGGTGGACGAGTTGAAGAACAAGGGCCATCGCGTGGCGGTGATCGGCGACGGCGTCAACGACGCGCCGGCACTGGCGGCCGGGGACATCTCGATCGCGATGGGCGCGGCCGGCTCCGACGTGGCGATCCACTCCGCCTCCGTCGCGCTGATGAACAACAACCTCAACCGCATCCCGTTCCTGGTGGACCTGTCGAGGCGGACCAGCGCGGTGGTGAAGCAGAACCTGTTGATCGGGGCAGGCTTCATCGTGATTTTCCTGTCGCTGTCGGCCGCTGGGTTCGTTTCGCCGATCGTGGCGGCGATTCTGCACGTGTTCAGCGGGCTGGTGGTGATCTTTAACTCGGCTCGTCTGGTGCGGGCCGGCGAGGACATCGAGCACGCCGAGGCCGAGGCACTGGCCCGGGTATCGGCGCCCAAGCGTCCCGCGCCCGCGGGCGCACCGGCGCCGGCGGCAGCGCCGGCGGTGTGAATGGCCGAGGTTGATGGTTTAGATCAAGGATGAAGACGCGGCAGGCTTGCGAGGTTTATGTGCAACCGGTCAGCCCTGACTCACCCCACTTCGCGGGTCTGGAACAGGGCGACGGCGATGGACACGATGGCGATCAGGTACAGCACGCTGTAGGCGCTGACCAGCAACACGTGGGAGCCGGGGATGGCGTGCTGCTGCGTCAGCGCGTCGGCTTGCCACAGGTATTGGAGATTCGGGATCACGGCGCCCAGTATCTTTGCCAGGGAACTGTCTTGAGCGAACTGCTGGAACATCGAGTGGCTGACCAGCCCCAACCCGAAGACGCCGGCGCACACGAGCAGCGTCATGATCTGGCCCAGGCGGGTCGAGGCGGCGACGGCCACGGCCGTGAGCACCATCAGCGCCTCGAACAGCAGCAGCAGGGCGATCAGCAGTTGTCCGTCCAGATCGGTCGCCGGGTTTTGGAACTGCCACGACGCGTCGATCAGCAGGACCAGGACCCAGGCCAGGGTCAGCAGCACTGCCATCGCCACGACGAACGTGGAGGTAAAGACCCATCGGTAGAAGTAGTTGCCCAGCGTCGCGCCCACCAGTGCCAACAGGCCCGCGAGGGTGCCGAAGGCGAGCACCGGTCCGTCAAAGTGGTCGCGGACGGTCTGCATCACCCCATGCCGCACGGTCAACAGGAAAATGATCGTCAGCACCCAGAAGGCCAACGCGATCGCTACCAGGACACCAAGGAACTTACCCATCACGAACAACGGCCGGGCCACGGGTTTGCTCACGACGGTCAGCACGGTGCGGTTCTCGATCTCACTGCTGAGCGCCGCGGTCGCGGTAAAGGCAGCCATGAGCAGGCCCGCCACCAGCAGCGTGCTGAGGCTCATACCGATCATCATCACGTTGTCGTCGCCCATCGTGTAGGCCGACAGCGACGGGCTGAACAGCAGCGCCAGCGTGGCCGCGAGGATCACGACCACGAAGATCGGCTGGCGGATGCTCTCGATGAAGGTATTGCGCGCGATCGCCAGCAGTTGTTTCATTATGGCACCAGTCAACAGCCGCGCTACGGACGCAACATGATACGCAAACAGCGGGCGTTCGGGTCCGTGGTTGCGGGTTCAGGGTTCAACGTGCGACACCAACGTACGCTCCGTTGCGCCCCACCGCTTAGGCAACCCCCAGACCCAGCACACTGAACCGTGCACCTTAAACGATGAGTCAAGACCAGCAAACATACACACGTGCCGCGTCCGCCGCGATGGTCGGCCTGGCGGTGCAGTTGATCCTGTCACTGGCGATGCTCGTGGTGGGGCTGTGGGCCCAAAGCCCGGCCCTGACCGCCGCGACCTGGCACCTGTTCGGCGGGATGCCGATCTGGATCATCCTCCTGCTGATTTACAACCAGCACCGACTCGAACGGATCGAGGCGCTCGAAACCGAGCAACTGGCCCGGACCGATACCGAGGCGGCCGCCATCTTCGACGAGCACGGCATCGACCTGCAACTGGCCCGCCGACGCCTCGACCGTCTTTACAGTTGGGGGCTCAACGCCGTCAGCGTCCTGGTGGCGATCTACCTGTTGGCCATCGGTCTGTGGCGGTTTTTGGCCAACTATCAGGCGCTCTACGGTGACGCGCCCACCGGGTCGGCCATCGGAGACCGCGCCCGAGGCGGTGTGCTGGTTTGTGTGGCCGTCGCCGTGGCGATGACCGCCTTCCTCGTTGCCCGGTACGTCTCGGGCATGACCCGCGTCAGGGAATGGCAACTGCTCCGCGGCGGGGCGGCGTACCTCATGGGCAATGCCGCCGTCGCCGTCCTGGTCATCGTCGCCTCCGGTGTAATGGTGTTGTTTGACGGCTCGGACGCCGTGTTCAAACCGCTGGCCCTGGCGGTCCCCGCCATCATGGCGCTGATCGGTTTCGAGTGCAGCGTCGCGTTTCTTCTTGGAGCTTACCGTCCCCGTCGGCCGGGCGAAGTGCCGCGACCGGCGTTCGACTCACGCGTCCTGGGCTTCTTGACCAGCCCCGAGTCGATCGGCAGGATCATCTCCGAGACGATCAGCTATCAGTTCGGCTTTGAGATCTCCCGGAGCTGGTTCTATCGGCTGCTGGGCAAAGCGATCACGCCGATGATCGCGTTCGGCCTGTTCATGCTGGTGTTGATCAGTTCGGCGGTGGTGGTCGGCCCGCACGAGCAGGCAATCATTACCCGCTTCGGGCGGATCGTGCCGTATGACGAACCCGCCGGCCGGGTCGCCTTCGGGCCGGGCCTGCACCTGAAGCTGCCCTGGCCGATCAGCCGCGCCGAAAAGTACGCGGTCGGCCGCATTCACCAGGTCTCGGTCGGTTCGATCACGACGAAGCTCAAGCCCGGCGTGGCGATCCTGTGGACCAATCCGCACACCGAGGGCCCCGAGCAGTACCTGGTCACCGCCCCGGCGCCGCTGCGGTACGGCCGCGAGGCCGGCGCGGCCGACGACAACTCCGCCGACGCCTCGACCCCCGGCATGTCGCTTGTCGCCGCCGAGGTGATCACCCAGTACCGCGTCTCGGAGCTGGGCAAGTATGTGAACTCCGCCCAGGACCCTCAGGCCATGCTCACCGCCTTGGCCGACCGTTGTGTCAGTGCGTACTTCGTTGCGCAAAACATTGACGCGCTGTTGACGCGGGGTCGGCTCGACGCCGGCGACGCGCTGAAGCAGCAGATCCAGGCTGCCGCCGACGCGATGGGTCTGGGCATCGAAATCGTATTTGTGGGGATCACCGGCATCCACCCGCCGCAACAGAGCGAAGTCGCCGCCGCGTTCCAGGAGCAGATCGGCGCCTTGCAGGAGCGCCAGAGCATGATCGAGCGGGCGCAGCAGACGGCGATTGAGACTTTGGCGGCGGTGGCCGGGTCACGTGACCAGGCGTTGGCGACCAGGAATGCGATCGCCCGGCTCGACCAGCTCAAGGTCGAGTTGGAGCGGCGCCGCGCCGCGGGTGACGAACCCGAGGCCCTGGCGCAACTGACACGACAGATCGACGAGCAGACTGCCGAGGTCGAGCGGCTGCTGATGGCCGCCCAGGGCGAGGCCGCCATCGCGATCTACGACGCCCGCGCCTACCGATGGAAGATCGCCATCACCGAACGCGCCCAGGCTGAACGGTTCAAGTCGGAGCTGCTGGCCTACGACCGGGCGCCCGACTACTACCGGTCGCGGCAGTACCTCAACACCCTGGCCGAGGGCCTCAAGGACGCACGCAAGATCATCGTGAACACCGACGATGAGCGGCCCAGAGTAATCCGGCTCGACCTGACCGACGCCGCGTCGAGCCTCGAATTCCTTGAAGGACAGTAAGTGCGCATCCGCCGAAGGCGGACCCGCCCGGCGGTTGCGATCCGAACCCAAAGAAAGTTGGAAGGTTCGCCATGAAAAACCAACTGACCCTGTTCATCGGCATCCTGATCGTCGCGGTCCTGACGGTGTACATGTTCCCCTTCACCGTCCGCTATGACCAGGTGGCGGTGGTGACGACCTTCGACCGCGCCGAGCCGCCGACCTACGACGCGCAGAGCGGCGAAATAATCGACCCGGGCAGCGTCCAGTACGAGCCGGGCCTCCAGTGGCGGTTGCCCTGGCCCATCCAAAAGGTCTACAAGTACTCCAACCGCATCCAGATCCTCGAAGACCAGCTCGAAGAGCAGCAGACCGCCGACGGATACTCGGTCATCGTGCGGACCTACCTGGCGTGGAAGATCGAGGACCCGCTGGCGTTCTTCGTCAAGCTCAAGGACGTCGAGGAAGCCCAGCGGCAGCTTAACCCGCTGCTCCGCGATGTCCGCGGCATCATCAGCCTGTACCGCTTCGACCAACTGGTGAACACCGACGAGTCGAAGTTAAAGCTGCAAGAGATCCAGGACCAGGCCAAAGCGCAATTGCAGCGGCGGATCGCCCAGCAGGGCTACGGGATCACGGTCGAACAGGTGGGTCTGCGTCGGCTGATGCTGCCGGAGAACGTGACCGAGCAGGTGTTCGAACGGATGCGTGCGACGCGGACGCGGATGGCGGCCGACGCCCGCTCCTCCGGCCGGGCACAGGCTGCTGCCATCACCAGTGAGGCCGACTCGGCCAAGCAGATCATCCTCGCCTTCGCCGAGCGCCGCGCCGAGGCGATCCGTGCCGAGGGCGACCAGGAGGCGGCGCGGAGCTACGAAATCTTCAGCCTCAACGAGCCGTTAGCCATTTTCCTGCGAAAGATCCAGGCGCTTGAAAAGATGCTGGCTCACAACACCACCTTCGTCCTGGACGCCAAGGCGATTTCGCCGTTGGAAATGTTTAGCGGCGAAGACCAGGCGACGGCCGGGTCAAGATAAGTCACGAGCAAACCGGGAAG